>JAZSKL010000090.1:0-5704 GCA_045534855.1 Acutalibacteraceae bacterium | reverse complement strand
ACGATCCGACTTTGCTCTAAACCCAACCTGAAAAACAAAAACATAAATCATAACCGTAACAACCGGTTGCATAAAAGCCCAGAATATTCCAAAATAAGAACCCGAAAATTTTGCCTTAAAATCATTTACAGAAAGGCGTTTAACAATACTGCGATTATCAATTAAATTCTTAAAAAATGACATATTTATATATACCTCAACCATCAATTTTCAAAGACGATATTCACTCAAATACCTATAAACATATTTGATTAAAGTATATCACAAAAAAGCATTTATGTCAATAAGACAACCAATTATGATAACCATCACCAATAAGAAACAGGCTGTCCGTTATGCAAAGCCGTTATGCCGTCAGCTATTTTTGAAAACACCGGTGCCGCATTATAACCATTCGCATTTTCGATCATAACAATGACAGCATAAAGCGGATTTTCGGCAGGAAAAAAGCCGCAAAACCATCCTATTGTTATCTCCTTACCGTTTTCATCGTATCTGCCGGTTTGGGCTGTTGCGGTTTTGCCTGCCGCAGTACAAAGTGCAGGTGCGGCCGCTCTTCCCGTCCCTTCTTCCACAACCCTTTTTAGATATTCCCTTAATTCTTTTGCCGTTTCAGGCTCTATTGCAAAAGTCTTTTTAGGTACTTTGACGCTCTGTTTTTTACCGTTTATTATTTTATCACTCACCAAAAACGGCAGAACATAACCACCGTCTGTAGCAATGGCGCAGTAAAGCGGAAGAATCGATATAGGTGAAAGCAACAATTTCCCCTGTCCTATCGCAAGGTTTGCAATTGCCGAGCTTGTATTAAGGGAGTAAGCATCAGGCAATACACCTGCCGCCACCGAAAAATTCTCTGCAACGTCAAAAGGCATACCGAAATTAAACGCCATTGCCTTTTCTAAAATTGCCTGCCTGCCAAGTATATTTGCAAATTGATAAAAATAGGTGTTGCAGGATTCCTTTATAGCATCACCGAGAGACATATCACCATGACCTTCAGCCTTATGGCAACGGAAAATTCGGTTTTCAATCAGCGTAGACCCGTTACATTGAAACAAACGGTTTCCAATTCCTTGTTCAATTCCTGCAGCCGCAACGCACGGTTTAAAAACCGAGCCTACGCTATACGCCGTAAACGCGCGGTTTAAAAGAGGAGAATTTCCTTCATTTAGATATTTTGCAACCTCGGTACAATCAAAATCAGGACGGCTTACAACGGCTTTTATTCTTCCTGTTGAAACCTCACACACCACTACTGCTCCCTGTTCTATCGAATCAACACTTTTTTGAGCAATATACTGAATATTACTGTCAATGGTGGTTATTATACCATTTTCTGCCGTATCATTGCCTATAACTGATATTTCTCCGCCCTCCAAAACAATCCCGTTTCCGTCTATTTCAAAAACTGCATCTACTGTTTGCTCGCTGTATAAAATTTCATCAAAAGCCGCCTCTAATCCCGAAATACCGTGTCCTGATGAATCGGTATAGCCAACTGTGTGAACAGCAGATTTATCAGGTGTATCGGTTTGTGTTACGCAAACACATACTATCCCCTCACACTCCATCATATACGGCACCTCGCAAAGCACCGGCTTGCCGCTCTCAAGCCGTTTCAGCACTCCCTTTAAAGCGGGACTGTTTGCAAGCGCCTTACTTATTGCCGTAACTGCCGTTGCGGTTGGAGAAACCGCCGCTATTATTCTCTCTTTTTTGTTATTAAGCGGTATACCGTTGCAATCATAAATAGTACCGCGCACGCGACCTATCGTAAGGGAATATCTTCCGTAGTTTGCCGATGCACTATTATAACCGGACCTTGAAATAGAGTAAATCCGCAACACGCCAAACAAAAAAAGCATACAAATAACAAAAAAGCAAAGTGCCGAACGGCGCGCAAAAACCTTACCGAAACAGCTTTCGTTCATATAAATTCACCTCAAAAAAAGTATACCCTTTTTGCAGATTTTATAAACCGCACGATATAAAAACATATATGCAAAACGCAATTAGGAAACATAACACAGGGTACGGTCCTGTTGTGTTACAATAATTATTCGCAAAATGAATGGGAGGGCAAATCGCCCTCCCATTAGTTTTATTTAAGCCTATTTCAATTATTTATAAACATAATCGGTTACAGGTTTGAAGTTTTTATCAAGTCCTATATAGATAAGTCCATCATCGGCATCTTCGGGAATTTCAAAGGTTGTATCCTTAACCGCAATGATAAGTCTGCCACCGCCCTCTATATCGGCGCCGTCAATATCATCATAAAGCAGTTCGTCAGGTTCGATATTCCCAAACGCCGAAATTTTGGATTTATTGGAAAGCATATCAAGATAGAAATCAAGAACAAGCTTGCTCATCCATTCCTCATCATCGTTATCAAATTTGAGCGTTTTCGGATATGTAACGGTTTTTTCTATCTTATTTTTAACCGATTTAGAAACGGAATTTACTATTGCTTCTGCCTCGCAAAGTGTTTTGCTGTAAGAATCTCTCCAATATTCGTGGATTTTTGAAAATACCTTTGTGCCTGCCAAATTAGCAAGATACTCGGAGAAGTAGTAAACCGAACCGTATACACCTATATCGCGGCTTGTTGTTGAGAAGTTATACATAGACTGACCATTTCTGATAAGCTTACTTTCAAGGAAAGACTCGTAATGACCTGCCGTTTCCTTACTGCCGCTGTAAAGGGCTTCCTCAATATATCCCGACATAGCTTCATTAAGCCAAGTTCTACAGGAAATACCGTCACCGTAGGTACTGAAATAATCGGTTCCGCAGATAAGATGCTGGAATTCATGCGCCATAGTACCGTAAATCAATTCCTTTGCACCGCGCATTGAAACAAGCTTTGAATTTATATGAACCATAGCGTGGTTGGTATTAACGCCGTAGCGTTCAATCTCTCTTTCGGTAACCTCACCCGTAGCAAAGAGGTCAAGCATACAGAAGCATCCGCAGAGGTTGCTCATCATAGGATAGAACATCAAATTAACCTTACCGCTTTTACCGACAAAGCGCGGCTCACCGAAGGCTTCAACCACCTCTTCATAAATTTCTTCATCAAATTCTTCGCCGTACTCCTCTAAATCATCCGGATCGGCATCGCCGTTTGACCAAATATAGCAGTAATCACCTGCATACACGCACTCAAATTCCTCAAGCTTACGGGTTTCCATATTACTGGTTGTATAGCAGTAAAACTCCTTTTCATCGCCCACTTCGTAATCAACGCCCAAGGTGTCTCCGCGGTTGCCCTCAAGGTCGATATTATCCCAAGGAATTTGGGAATTCAAAGTACCCTGCGAAATGCTGGAATATGTTGGCTCTTCGCCTTCCTCCAAACCGTCACCGCGCAGAGAATCAACATCTATCTGACTGCCGAAATCACCGGTATTCAAGATTGATTTATCGTCATCCTCGTTGTATTCATCGTAGATTTTCGGGTTGTAGATAAGCACATAGCACATATCGTCATCCGAAATTTTATCAGCAGTTTTAACAACTTCACTTTCAGTAATTTTACCACCGGATTTTGAGCCGCCTGAGCAGGCAGTTGCAGACAAAATCATAACAAGCGATAAAACAAACGCCATAATCCTTTTAAAACTTAATTTTTTCATTTTTCTTTCCTCTTTTCCCTATTTTTTGCCGTTAAACGTTATTTTAGCGTTACTGCGCCACATTTCTTTCTCTGCCGTAATATTATAGAATGTCGGTGTTATAACCAATTCGGGCGTATCGGTTATTTTATCAACATAGCAGGAAACTGTGAATATTGTTTTTTGATTATTTCCGCAAGCGCCATAACGCATTAAAACCTTTGAGTTAAAACTGTCTAAACTAATCGTTTTACCATCTAATGTAACATCAAGCGCAGATATTTTTATATCGCTTCCACTTGTATTTACAACCGAACAGTGCCATTCATAATAAAGGCTGTAGTTGTCCTTACTCGGCTTTACGGTATCTAAAAGTGCTATTTGCACGCCGTTTTCTTGGTATATCACCTCGCCACCCGCTTTGAAGCTACAACCGCTTCCGCGCTGTAAGGGATTTATATTATACCAAGCAAGCTCCGAGAAGCCTCCGCCACCCTCAAGTGTTGCATACTTCATATGCTTAACCGCAATTTTAGCAGATGCGGGCGAGGTTACCATAAACTTATCAAGCTCATCCTCGGTTAAAATCAAGGCTTTATAAACGGTTGTGTTCGGAAAAACGGTAATCGGCCCTGTTGATTCCTCAACATAAATGTCATCAAACACTATTCCCTCAATTGCAAAGTTTTGCGATGTTTGGGCGGTATTATCAAGACGCAGTGCAGCAACAAACTTGCCGTTTTCTTCGCCGTTTCCGCCAAGACCCAAAAGTGTGCAAGTAAGACCGTTTTTATTAAACAGAACCTGATTTCCTGCCAAGAATCCGCGTGTTGCAATATTGTAATCGTAATATCCTTGAGAAATAAACGAAACAGGAGGTATAAAGGTGGTTTCCTTTGCGAGTTTTACCGATACCTCGGTATCCTTTATAATTGTTTTATCGCCCTCGAGTGTTTCAACCGATACCAAAAACTGCAATGAATTAAGTTCGGAAACCAATTGCATATCCTCAACATCACCGAAGCTGAAGCCTGTATCGTCAGTAACGGTTTTACCGGCGCCCACCTTAAAGTAGCTGTATGTACCGTCAGGGCAGTAGATTTTCTCGTTGAACATCAAACCTCCGCCCGTAACGGCAATATCAAAATCGTTTTTATTTTTTACCTTTAAAGCGTATCGTGTACCCGAAGTGCTTTCGATAGTGGTTAAATATGCGGTGATTTTTTCTTTTTCGAAGAGCTTTATTTCCTTACCGCTTTCCCAATTAAGCTCTACCTCATCGTTCACAAATTTTCTCTCTATATCGTTTCCGCTTTGGGTTATCGGCAAAAGCTCCGAACAATAGCGGTTGCCCTGCGTATCCTCAACCTCGAAAACAAGATAATACTCACCGTCAGGCACGCTTGCAAACAAAAACTCCAAGCCGTCATTAACGTTTATTACCGATGCTGAATAATAAGACGAAGCCTCCCATTGGTCGACAGGCTTTATAACGCCGTTTTCAAAACGCTCAAGATAGCGGTGGCGTTCATTCAAGAAGTAGTATTCAGACCATTTTGAAAGGTCGGCATCCTCTAATTTACCGCCTGCAAGAGAGCCTACATCGGTTTGAACATTATAGGGTATCAATGCCGATGTTTTAATCTCTTTTGTCTTTTTATTTGCCGCCAAATGGAAGCGGTGACCCTCAACCTTATGCTGATAACCCTCGGGCTTTTCATCAAACAACGGGGTCTGATTGCTCAAATTCACATAAACGCTGTATCTTGTAGTATCGCCTACCGAATCGTGCTCGGTTGCAACAGGAATAAAATACTCATCAAATTTATTTTTGGCATACAAAATTTTACCGTCAAAATTAGCTGTAAGGCGGTTTTTATCGCGGGTTACATCATTTGCCGAGAAAATACGGGTGTATATCTGGTCACCCTCTCTTTGGAGGATATAATACGAAGCATCGGCATACGCCTTTGCCTGCTCATCGGTAAGGTCTAAAACAAATTCGTTGTTTGTAACGCTTTGGGGAATGGTGCTTTTCGCAACCGTTTTAAGCAGGTCATCCCCCAACCAAACATCAGCATACG
>JAZSKL010000125.1:0-4386 GCA_045534855.1 Acutalibacteraceae bacterium | reverse complement strand
GGTTAAGACAGATGTTATAAGCGGAAGCCTTGTCATACCCATACCGTTTGATATGTATACAAATCCCCAATTAAATTGAAAAAAAGTAAGACCGCTTATAAAGGTTCTGAAATACATTTCCGAATCATGGTAAATTTCATCATTAACATTAAGTAAATCGAAAATCTCATCACAGAATATATTACAAAGAGCAGAGATTAAAAGTGCCGCAACGGTGCTTATCAAAAAATTAAGCTTTATGACATTAAGCATTCTTTTATAATCGCCTCTGCCGAAAAGCACCGAAACATAAATACCTCCACCCGTTAAATATCCCCAGAAAATTGAATTGATAAAATCCACAAGCTGGGCTGTGCTGGCGGTTGCCGCGAAGGCATCAGAGCCTATAAACTTGCCTATAAGCATTGAATTTATAAAGCTGTAAGACTGAGAAAGAAGTGCCGATAAAATAAGAGGTATAGCAAACAAAAGATAGTTTTTACGCATATTACCCTCATATAATTTGCTTCCCTTTTTCATACCTTACGCCTCCTTGACATCAATTTACAGGCATAGTATAATATAACAATCAAGAAAAATCAATATTTGCGAATTTATTTGATAATAATCAACTTTAATCAAGGAGTTTGGCTATGTATCAGCAAGAACGAATGGATGAAATACTGAAAATACTCAAGAAAAATCATTATGTAACGGTGGATTATCTTGTTAATGAAATAAAGTACAGTCCCGCAAGTATACGGCGTGATTTAACCTTACTTGAAAAGCAAGGACTTGTTGTAAGAAGCTACGGCGGCGTAACAATGGGAAACGCCAACACCTCACCATTTAAATTCCGCCAACACAGTATGAAGCTTGCGAAAAACGCAATGGCAAGAAAAGCAGCCGAATTAGTTCAGGATAACGATGTTATTTTTATTGACGGTTCTTCAACAACGCAGTATATAGGTCACTTTTTAACCGAAAAAAAGGATATAACCGTAATTACCTGTAATATGATTTTAGCAGATTTTTTAAGCGAATACGGTATTTCTACATATTGCACAGGAGGCAAAGTCGTTGAATACCCCGGCATTTTAGGCGGTGATTTTTCGGTTGATATATTAAAAAACTTCAATATAGATATTGCTTTTTTCTCATCAATCGCCTTCGACCTTAACGGAAAAATACTTTCAATCAATGAGCAGGGTGTAAAAAAACAAATAAAATACAGAGAACACTCTAAAAAGTTAGCATACCTTTGCACAAGCGATAAATTAGGAGCTACGGGTGAATTTGTTTCTTTAACTCTTGATGAAATAAATTATTTCATCAGTGATGGTGATGTACCCGATGAATTGAAAGAAAAATATAAAAGCACCGTTTTCATAAGCGCTAAATAAATCTATTATCAAAAACACCCAATTCCTAAAATAAAGGAATTGGGTGCTATTTTTTTAATTTTCATTTCCGCAAAGGCTTTTTGCTGTTTTCTTATAAACAAAAACAGCAAAGAATATTGCCGCAAGTCCCGAAACGATTTTTGCTATCATCATTGGGAAAAGATATGACGGCTCATAAGACAAAGTAAATGCAAGGTGGTCAGCCAACACAAAGGATGCCGAAACGGCAAACGCCGAATTTAAAACCGCTCCCTTACTATCCATTTCATTCATCATTTCAAAGGTTGTAACATTGTTAGCCAGAGTAGAAATAAAACCGAGAGTTGATTTTTTATTTATTTTTACGGCATTTCCAAG
Organism: Acutalibacteraceae bacterium; assembly: GCA_045534855.1. Lineage (GTDB taxonomy): Bacteria > Bacillota > Clostridia > Oscillospirales > Acutalibacteraceae > UBA737. The sequence goes on along the minus strand of JAZSKL010000125.1, from coordinate 2,647 downwards.
CGCACCCATAGGTTTTGATAAAAGCTTCGAAATTACAAAGAGTAACGGGAATGCGCCCGACATAACTACGGCGGCATTAAGGCAGATAAAGCCGGCTTCCGATATATCTGCGGCAGTTCCGACAAGCTTTTTGCCGATAAGAAGCTCTATAATTCCCAAGGTTAAACCTATAGAAATTATAATCTTGATTATAACACCAAGTACACCGAAAACCTTTATACATACATTAGGTACTAACAAAAGTCCTATAGCTATTATTACAGCTAAAATTATAAGCGGCATCAAATTAAGCAGAAGAGAAACAATCGGAATTTTGCAATAAATTCCCGAAACAATGCAACCTACCGGAATGGTAACTATACCGCACAAAAGACCGATAATAAACTCTTTTTGTTTGGCTTTTTTAAGGCAACCGAGCGCAAAAGGAATTGTAAACGAAATAGTAGCACCCATCATAGAAGAAACTACCATAGCATTATACATACCTACTTTACTGTTTTGAGCGATTTCCTTTGCAAGCGGTGCACCGCCCATATCATTAGCAAAGATTGTTGCGGGTATAATTGATGGTTCTATTTTAAGGGAAGTATAAACAAAATCAAAAAACGGCGAAAGAATATCTGCTATAATGGGCGCTACGATAATCATACCTATCATTGAAAGCGCTATCTGCCCTAAAAGCAAAAATCCTTTTTCAAACTCCTTGCCAAGACCTAATTTACTCCCGAAAATACGGTCAATTATGCCAAGCATTGCAAAGCCTGCCATTATTATAGAAATTACGTTCATTTGCAAAATCTCCTGTATTTTAAAAACAAAAATCCGAGTATTTCATTAAATAAGCATAGCATAATTGCAAGTGAAAATCAATATTTTTATAATCATTGCAGTTTGTTGCACTATAATCATTGCAGTTTGTTGCACCGATACAATTGTTATAATCACCTACGTTAAGCCTTCTCCAGCGGAGAAGGTGGATTTGCCATGGGCAAAGACGGATGAGGAGAACACTAAAGTAAAGATAAAATAATACTCTCCTCATCCGTCACTTCGTGACACATTTTCCTCGCCGGAGGCGGCACCCCTTTGTCCTTCGGACATTTCCCCTGACAGGGGAATCTCCGCTGGCGAAGGCGAATAAAAAAATTAAGCATAACAATAAAATATATCTTTTCAAATATAATTTTTACTTATTAACTTTATTTGACCTCGCTGTTTTTTATTGCATAGTCAAGTAAAATATTTATAAGCTCGTTTCTTGAACGGTTAGTTTCTTGCGAAAGCTTATCCAAATTTGCAACTGTTTCATCCTTTATTCTGATAGAAAAGGTTTTATAGCCATCCTCCCCTTTTAAGGATTTTTTATTTATGATGAGTTTTTCTTCCATACCAAACACCTCACCAATATTATGTCTTGACAAATGTTAATAATATATGTTATAATTCATAACATAAAACAAGGGAGGTTTTGTTATGAGAAAAGTATTATTAATTTTTATCTCAATTTTATTGGCACTAAATTTATGTGCTTGCGGTTCAAAGGAAAAGGATGATTTATCACAGTTTTACGATAAGGTATCCAATAGCCAAGAATTATTAGACGTTGTGGCTGATGACATTTACTCCAATTGGTACGATGCAATATATAAAGATGAGTTTGACGAAGATATCAATCTTGCTATTGCAATGGCACAGTTAGACCACGAAGCAGATTTGGAAAAAATAGAAAAATTAGATAAAGAAATTTCCACCCTTTTTAAAAGACTTAAAGAACATAAAAATTTTTCACTGATAAAGGATGTTATGTCAGCATATAGTGATTACTATGAATTTGTTGTAAACGTCAGCGGTTCATTTGAAACCTATTCCGCAGAAAAAGAACCACTAAAGAAAGAATTAGCTAGCCTTTTAAGGGATTTATCATACGAATTATAATTAAAAACAATATAGTTATTTTAATATTTAACGGTAAGAGTTTATCTCTTGCCGCTTTTTTAATTTTAGTAAAATTTATTTTCTTGCTTTTCACTCTATTTATGGTATAATTATTTTCGTTAAAATAAAACTTGAGGAGTATTTATGTTAGAAAAAATTATTGGGTTTGTAAACGATGCGCTTTACAGCTATCTGCTTATAATTCTGCTTGTTGCAGGCGGTATTTATTTTACCTTTAAAACAAAATTTGTACAATTCAGGCTGCTTGGTGAGCAATTCCGCGCAGTAACCGAAAAGCCAAAGGACGGTAAGGGTGTTTCCTCATTTCAGGCTCTTATGGTTTCTACCGCTTCGCGCGTTGGAACGGGAAACATTATCGGCGTTTCAACCGCTCTTTGTCTCGGCGGCTTCGGCTCAATGTTCTGGATGTGGCTTATTGCTGTAATAGGTGCAGCATCCGCCTTCATTGAAAGCACTCTCGCCCAGATTTACAAAAAGCGCGGTGTAGACGGAAGCTTCGGCGGTCCTGCTTATTACATAGAGGCGGCATTCAAAAAGCGTTCACTTGCAGTTGTTTTCTCGGTATTTCTGATTCTTACATACGGAATAGGCTTTAATATGCTCGCTTCCTACAATCTGCAATCCACATTTGCGGCTTATGACTTTTATGATACATCCTCTTCTCCTTGGATTATCGGTCTTATTCTTGCGG
>JAZSKL010000116.1:0-2187 GCA_045534855.1 Acutalibacteraceae bacterium | reverse complement strand
CTTTTAAATGAAAATTTTTGTTGTTAACGCAGGAAGCTCTTCTCTTAAGTATCAGCTTATTGATATGGAGAACGAAACCGTTCTTGCAAAAGGACTTTGCGAACGTATCGGTGTATCCGGTGCAATCTCTCATAAGGCTGCTGACGGCCGCGAGTATTCAGCAGAAACCGCTATGCCTACACATAGCGAAGCATTTGAAGCTGTTGTTTATGCTTTGACCAAAAGCGATGCAAAGGTTATTGATTCCTTTGATGAAATCTCGGCTATCGGTCACCGTGTTGTACAAGGTGGTAGCATATTCAAGAAGTCTTGCATTATTGACAGCGATGTTCTTAACAAAATTGATGAGCTTGGCGCATTAGCACCTTTACATAATCCTGCTCACGTTTTGGCAATTAAAGCTTGCATTAAAACATTCGGAACAGAAATTCCGCAGGTTGCAGTATTTGATACATCCTTCCATCAAACAATGCCAGCAAAGGCTTATATGTTTGCGTTACCGTATGAATACTATGAAAAGTACGGTGTTCGTAAATACGGCGCACATGGAACATCTCACCGCTTTGTAGGCGACCGCCTTATTGAAATCATCAATAAGCCCGAAAAAGAGCTTAAGGTTATTACCTGCCATCTCGGTAACGGTTGCTCTATTACTGCAAACGTAAACGGTACTTGCGTTGATACATCTATGGGCTTTACTCCTCTTGACGGATTTATGATGGGTACTCGTACCGGTACATTAGATCCATCCGCTCTTACATATATTGCAGAAAAAGAGAATTTGTCCGCTGCTGATATCAACAATATCTGCAACAAGAAATCCGGTATGCTTGGTGTTTCGGGTATTTCTAATGATAACCGTGATATCGTTGCTGCAGCAAAAGAGGGTAATGAGCGCGCAAAACTTGCTATCAGTATGCAACGCTACCAGATTATTAAGTTTATCGGTTCTTACATTGCCGCTATGAACGGTGTTGATGCAATTGCATTTACAGGCGGTATCGGTGAAAACGATGCAGCTCTCAGAGCAGAGATTTGTGAAAGCTTTGCATATCTCGGTGTTAAAATTGACCCCGAGTTAAACTCAAAGCACGGTGAGGAAATTAAAATTTCTACCGATGATAGCGGTGTGGATGTTTACGTTATTCCCACAAACGAAGAGCTTGCTATTGCACGTGATACCTTGGCGCTTATTTCTTAATAACTGTTTAACGAGGTTTAGTAATGAATATTAAAGAAATTAAATCTAAAATTTTAGACGGTGGCTTTGATAAAAGCTTTGCAATGCTTTACGGTGATGTTGATGTTGCTAAAAAGCGTTACTCAAAAGCTTGTGATGAATTTGTAAGCTTGTATGGAGAGCGTGAAAATATTCGTTTATTTTCTGCTCCCGGTCGCACCGAAATAGGCGGCAACCATACCGACCATCAGCACGGCTGTGTACTTGCCGGAAGTGTTGATTTGGACGTTATTGCTGTTGTATCTCCTAACAGTGACGGAGTTGTACGCATTAAATCCGAGGGTTATCCTATGGATGAAATTGAGCTTTCTGACCTTAATATAAACAAGAATGAAATAGGTCGCGCAAGCGCTCTTATTCGCGGAGTTTGTGCCGCTTTCCGTAATAACGGTTACAATGTCGGTGGCTTTGATGCATATACAACCTCTAATGTTTTAAAAGGTTCAGGTCTTTCTTCCTCTGCCGCTTTTGAGGTTTTGGTTGCAAATATTCTTAACGGTTTGTTTAACGATGCAAAGGTTGATGCTGTTTCTATTGCAAAGTATTCACAGTTTGCAGAGCGTGAGTATTTCGGCAAACCCTGTGGCTTGCTTGACCAAATGGCAAGCTCTGTTGGCGGATTTACATACGCTGATTTTAATGACCCATCTAATCCTATAATTGAAAAAATAAATCTTGATTTACACGATTTTGGATTTACTCTTTGCGTTGTTGATACAGGCGGTAATCATGCTGACCTTACGCAGGATTATGCGGACATTACAATCGAATGTCGAGAAATAAGCAATTATTTAGGCGTTGATTTCTTGCGTGATGCTGATGAAGATATATTCCGTAGCGATATCGCTGCAATTCGTTCAAAGTGCGGCGACCGCGCAATTCTTCGTGCGTTCCATTTCTTTAATGATCAACACCGCGTAGAATTACAAAGAACAGCTTTAAAGAAC
>JAZSKL010000095.1:0-6644 GCA_045534855.1 Acutalibacteraceae bacterium | reverse complement strand
CATGAATATTGCCATCGAAGGCTGTAAGCATATGGTGGATGTGGAAGAGAAGATTCTGTTAGAGACCTTTGCAAAGTATGGCGCAGAAGACCTTGGCAGCGAATATGGTGAAAAATGGTGGAAAGAGAAGATTACCTTCTTCTATCCCGGTCATATGATGGATATTCCGCAGTGCTTCGGTACTATGGATACTATAGCTCCTTACGGTACAATCGAAAAGATTTACTGGGCAATGAAGGAAGCTATTGAAACCAACTTCCCGCAGGCTAAATTTATCGCTCACTTCTCTCACTGGTATGAGTGGGGCGCAATGATTTACGACCGTTTCATTGTTGATGGTAAGGATGTTCCACAGGATCCGGTTGAAGCACTCAGACTTCATCAGGCTATCTGGACCTGTGGTGTTCGTACAGCTATCGCTAACGGCGGTGTTGTTAATGACCACCACGGTGTTGGTATCAAGCTCGGTCGTCTTATGAAAGAGCAGTACGGTCCCGCTATGCAGGTATTTGAAGGTATTAAGAAACAGTTAGACCCGAACGGCATTATGAATCCGTTTAAGCTTGGTCTTTAATATAAACGGGAGGTAAAATTATTATGATTATGTCAGAAAAATCCAAACAGCATGTTGATTCCTGCCGTTTCTGCTGGATGTGTCACCACATTTGCCCGATAGGCAATGCAACAGGTCAGGAAAGAAATACAGCACGTGCACGCGCACTCGGAATTTCACTTGTAAACCGCGAGGCTATTGAGCTCGAAGAGATTATGGATAACATCTATGAGTGCTGCACATGCGGTGCTTGTGTTCACGATTGTATCACAGGCTGGGATCCGGTTATGTTTACAAAGGAAACCAGACTTCAGGCAGCTTTAGAGGATAAGCTTCCCGATTATATCAATACCTTGGTTGATAATTGCTTGGAAACAGGTAACGCTTACGGCAAAACCGCACTTTGCGATAAGCTTTCTGCCGCAATCGCCGCACACGCAGAAAAGACCGATATTCTTTTCTATCTTGGTGTAGATGCTCGCTATATGGCTTGTGAGCAGGCTGTTAAGGCTATCAATGTTCTTGAAAAAGCAGGTGTTAACTTCACTGTTTTGGCAGATGAAGCCCCCAGCGGTTCACAGCTTGACTTCCTTATCGGTGCCGCTAACGAAACAAAAGAGCAGATGAATGCCGCAAACGCTGTATTTGCAGGTTTTGATACCGTTGTATTCTATGATCCTAACGATGCAAAGACCGTTAAGCAGATCTATAAGGAGTACGGTGTTGAGGGCGATTACAAGGCTGTTACATACACAAGCTTTGTTGCAGCTCTCTTAAAGGACGGCAAGCTTGAAGCTAAAAACAGCGGTAAGGCTGTTGTATTCCAAGATCCTTATCAGCTTTCCCGTGACCTTGAGGAGACAGAGGAAGCAAGAGATATTATCACCGCTTACGCAGTACTCGGTGAGATGCTTCTCAACCGCAAGGAAACCGTTTGGGCAGGTAATATCCTTATGGCTCAGTATATTCCTGATGTTATGAAAATGGTAGCAAAGCGCCGTCTCTTTAATGTTAAGAGCATCGGTCAGGATACCATTGTTACTGCTTGCGTTTCCGAATACGTTTCTCTTAAAAACGTAGATCAGGACGAAGTCACCGTTCTTTCTTTGGAAGACCTTATTTTAGGCTAATCGGAGGATTTATAAAATGTTAGTTAATTTAAAGCAGATTATTGCTATGGCAGAAGAAGGTAACTACTGTATTCCTGCTTTTAATGTATACAATGTTGAAAGTGTAATGGGCGTTATAAAGGCTGCCGAGGAACTTAAAGCCCCCGTTATTATTCAGGTTTATCCCCGTCTCATAAACGAGGAGGTTGGCTATTATTTAGCTCCTGTTGTTTTGGCGGCTGCTAAAAAGGCAACCGTTCCGGTTTGTTTCCATCTTGACCACGGTCCTTCAGAAATTGAGGCTCAGCGTGCACTTCGTTGGGGCGCTACCGGTATTATGTATGACGGTTCTGTTCATCCTTACGAGGAAAATGTTGCTAACACAAAGCATATAGTTGATATTTGTGAGTGCATTGATGTTGGTGTTGAGGGTGAATTAGGTCATATCGGCAGTGTTAATGATGACGCTATGGAAGAGTATACCGATCCTGCAGAGGCTGCTGATTTTGTTAAGAAAACAGGCGTTTGCTGTCTTGCTGTTCTTATTGGTAATGCACACGGTCACTATAAAAAGACACCTTGTCTTGATATTGAAAGAGTAAAGGCTATAAGAGAAGCTACCGGCGGTACTCCGCTTGTTCTTCACGGCGGTTCAGGTATTCCTGACGATCAGGTTAAGGCTGCAATTAAGGCAGGTATCCGTAAAATGAATATCGGTACTGATGTTTGCTGTGCTTTTGCAGAGGGTACTTTGGAATCTCTTAACGATCCTAACAGAAGCCTTGCTATTGACCTGTTTATGAAGAAACCTATTGAAACTGTTAAGGCTCTTGCTATGGATAAGATCCGCCTTGTAGGTGCGGACGGAAAGGCTTAAAATGAGCAAAATAGTAGGAATAGGCGCATGCGTTATGGATACGCTTATAAATGTGCCTTTTTACCCGAAAGAGGATACAAAGCTGCGTGCCGACTCAAGTAAGCCGGCAGGCGGCGGACCTGTTGCAACAGGTCTTGTTGCGGCATCAAAGTTAGGCGAGGATGCCGGCTTTATCGGTGTTTTATCTGATGATGCAGGCGGAAATTTCCTTATGCGCGATTTTGAAAAGTACGGTGTTGATACTCAAAATATTATTGTTGAAAATGGATACCGTTCCTTTACATCGGTAATCTGGTTAAGCAAAGAGAGCACCAGCCGTACCTGCGTATTTGATAAAGGAAATCTTCCGGCATTAAAGCTTAATGTTATCCAAAAGGATGCAATCAGAGAAGCTTCTGTTCTTATGATTGATGGTAACGAGATGGACGCCGCAGAGGAAGCCGCAGAGCTTGCCCGCCGTAACGGTACAAAGGTTTTATATGATGCCGGCGGTCTTTATGAGGGCGTTGAGCGCTTGCTCAAATATGCTGATATTCTTATTCCCTCCGAAGAATTTGCAATGGGTCATACAGGCTGTGATAATGCAGAGGATGCTGCCCGTAAGCTTTATGAGCTTTATCACCCCGAGGTTGTTGTTGTAACACAGGGTAAGCGCGGCGGTATGCTGTTTGACGGCGAGAAGCTTATAACATACCCGATTTATCCTGCTGATGTTGTTGACTCAAACGGTTCGGGCGATGTATTCCACGGTGCATTTGCCGCAGCTGTCGTAAAGGGCTATGATTATGAGAAGTGCTGTCATTTTTCCAGCGCTGTTTCGGCCCTTAAATGTATGGGTGTTGGCGCGCGTGAAAGTGTGCCGGATTTTAGTACCGTAAAGAAATATTTAAAGGAGAACGGTTATGAACTATAAAAAGACATATGTTCCTGCAAATGGTTATACTCCTATTTGCAAAATAGGTGAATGCTCTTTAAAGAAGCTTGAGTTTGGTATAATCGAGCTTGAAGCAGGTCAGTCAATTCCTTTCTATACAGAGGATAAAGAAGCTGCTTTCATTATGCTTGAGGGTCATTGCAATGTTAAGGTAAACGGTGAAACCTATGAAAATGTAGGCAACAGAATGACCGTTTTTGAAAACCGCAAGGCTGAAAGTTTCTATATGCCGCGTGAGCAGGAGCTTACCATTGAAGCTATTGACCACATTAAGATTGCTGTTTGTGCAACTCCTGTTGCAGAAAAGACCGAGCCTCAGGTTCTTCGCGAGGACCACGTTGTATTAAAGCTTTTGGGTAAACAACCCTTTGAGCGTGAAACAAGCTTCCTTATAGACGGTAATTCCAATGCTAAAATTTTAACTATCGGTGAGTGCTACTGTACCGAAGGTAACTGGGCAGGCTTCCCACCTCATAAGCATGATGAGGATAATATGCCTACAGAATGTATTGCAGAGGAAATTTACTACTTCCTGTTTGATCCTAAACAGGGATTTGCTGTGCAGTGCCTTTATACTGCTGACGGTGAGATTGATGAAGCTTACCGCGTTAAGAATGATGAGCTTGTTGAGTTTCCTGTAGGCTATCATACCACAGTTTCAACTCCCGGTTATCAGACATATTTCTTATGGCTTATGGCAGGTGATTATCAGGGCTTTAACAGAAGCTCTGATCCCGAGCATGCTTGGATAGAGAATAGATAAAATTATAAATAACAGAGATATACCTATAGGTGTATCTCTGTTATATAATGTTTTAGAGTTATAGGTGATTATATGTTGAACGAATTAAAAATTAAAAATCCCGAAATTGAATTTTACGGTGTAGATTCTCTAGAATTTGAAACATTCGGCAGAGTTATTACCGATATCGATATATCAGAAATCGTAGCAGAGGCTGAAAAAATTGAAAATCCGAAAGAGGGTTCAAACTATCTTCCCGGTGTTGAAGCGTTCGAAAAGCTTAGTATAGCAGGTGAGATAAAACGTAATATCTTTGGTGAGAGCCGCGTTCAGATTGGCTACTGCTGGGGTTACAACACTATGTTTAATGCTACCGAGTGGCATACTGCAAGTGAGCTTAATATCGCTATTACCGATATGGTTCTTATTTTAGGTCATTTGTGGGATGTTAAGGACGGTAAAATCGATTCTTCAAAGTTCAAGGCTTTTTATTTACCTAAGGGTACTGTTGTTGAAGTTTATGCTACTTCGCTTCATTACTGTCCTTGTCAGGTTTCGGATAACGGATTTAAGAGTATTGTAGGCCTTCCGCTCGGAACTAACACCAATCTTGACGGTGAATATGAAAACTCGCTTTTATTCCGCAAAAATAAGTGGATAATCGCTCATGAGGATAATAAAGACCTTATTGAAAAGGGTGTATTCGGCGGTATCAGCGGTATAAACTATCAGATTAAGTATTAAAGCTTCTATAGTTTTTTAATAGTTTATTTATTAAAGGAGATGTCTTATGAAATATCTTTTGGGAATAGATTTTGGCGGCGGTGCCTCCAAGGCTACTTTGATAGATACAAACGGCAACATTATTGCCGAAAATACCGTTGAATATCCTACTCTTTATCCTGAAAACGGTGCTTGCGAGCAATCGCCCGAGGATTGGATAAACGCTCTTTGTGAAAATAGTAATGCATTGCTTCAAAAAAGCGGTATAGACCCGTCAAGTATTGCGGCTGTTGCAATAGATTCAGCAACACATACTTCCTTGGTTTGTGATGAAAATTATAAGCCGTTAAGAAATGCTATGCACTGGACAGATACCCGTTCCCGTAAACAGGCGGATATGTTACGAGAGACTTACGGTGATGAGATATTCAAAAAAACCTATCATAAGCCTGATACTATCTGGACTTTGCCGCAACTTTTATGGTTAAAGGAAAATGAGGGAGAAACCTTCAAAAAAATCAAGCATATTTTCTTTGAAAAGGATTATGTAAGATATTTTCTTACTGATGTTTTCTGTACTGATTATATAGAGGCAGAGGGCAGTATGCTGTTTGACTGCAACAATATGTGCTGGGATGAATGGCTCTGCTCGCTTTGCGGAATTAAAACCGATGTTTTGCCTAAAATTGTAGCTCCTACCGATATTATCGGTGCGGTTACAGCTAAAGCTTCGGAAAAAACCGGTCTTAAAGAGGGAACGCCTGTAATTTGCGGTACAACCGATACGGTTATGGAGGTGTTTGCATCAGGTGCTGTTGAAAAGGGAGACGTTACGGTTAAGCTTGCTACAGCAGGCAGAATCTGCGTAATTACCGATACCGCCCATCCTGACCGTCATCTTGTAAATTATTCTCATATAGTGCCGGGTCTTTGGTATCCGGGAACTGCTACAAAGGCGGCGGCTTCCTCATACCGTTGGTATAGGGATACCTTCGGCGTTGAATATAAGGAGCTTGACGGCGGGGCAGAAGAAGTTAATATAGGCTGTGACGGTCTTATTTTCCATCCTTATATTAACGGTGAGCTTACACCCTATGCCGACCCGATGCTTTGCGGAAGCTTTACAGGTGTCAGAGCAACCCATACAAGAGGACATTTTACGCGTGCTGTTTTAGAGGGAGTTTCGCTTTCTCTTCTTGATAGTAAGCTTTATCTTGACAGCCTTAATATACCTTACAACAAAACCGCAACTCTTATCGGCGGCGGCGGAAAGGGTAAGCTATGGCGTCAGATAACTGCCGATGTTCTCGGAATTGCATTAAAAACAACCGAAAGCTCCGATTCATCACTTGGCTCTGCAATGCTTGCCGGTATTGCAGTAGGCGTATTCGAGGATGCAAAGCAGGCGGCAGGTCTTTGTGTAAAGGAAAAGGATATAACCTATTCCAATCCCGAAAATACCGAAAAATACCGTAAGGTGTTTGAGGATTATAAAAAGATACATGATGCATTAGCTCCGATTTATCAGGAGAGATAAAATGAAGATAGTAGTTTGCATAAGACAGGGAAGAAACGGTGAAATAAATCCGTTTGATGCGTGCAGTTATGAAGCGGCTTTAAGTATACCAAACGCAGAAATCACCCTTTTAAGTATGGGACCTGCTTCGGTTGAGGAATTTTTGTTGGGACTTACAAGACTTGGCGCA
>JAZSKL010000099.1:0-5435 GCA_045534855.1 Acutalibacteraceae bacterium | reverse complement strand
CAATGTCCGGTGAAGTTACCTTCACTAAAAAGGGTTCTAACGGTGATGGCAGTGATGTAACTGCTGATACCGAAGATGCAATTTTCATTGCTAATGCGGGCGCAAATAATTTGGTAAGTGCGTTTATTCCGGTTGATATACCGAATGCTGACGGTACAGGCAACCTCTTTACAGGAGTAACATACTTTAAACTTGTATTCAAATGTAGGTCTTTTTCGAACTATACTCCTACCCTTACCATAATGCATGTTCGTCCAAACGATAGTACAAGTTCCAATAAAACAACAACCAGATCTCTTGACTGGGCAAGCAGAAGTGATGTAACTGTAAAAGACGGTATCTGCACAGCTTATTTTAAGGTTGATTTCAGTAAAATAAGTCGTTATAACGAGGAAAACCGCGGTTATCGTTCATTCTATATTAATATTGGTAATGCAGAATATGATAATACTGGCGCAGACGAGTCCGGATATCCTGCATCTTATATTATGAGCGATATACAGTTGTATACTTGCGACAGTAATCACGAAAACGTAGGTACAGTTAACTACTTACCCGAATTCACCGCTGAAAATATTGATTTCAACGGAACATATTTCTTCAAGGGTAATAACACTACAAAAGATAACTCACCTTATGCCGCTTCGGCTATGAAATGGCATCTTACATCAAGGCCTCAGTACATAAAGCATATAACTGTTCCTTCAGACTATAATACATCTGCAAATTATAATGCAAGTAACTTCGTTTTGACTGAAGAAACTGAATATACACGTGAGTATTATACAAATACAAACTATAGCAATATGTATTTTGCAAGACTTGATAACAGCTATAATTCAGGTTTTGAGATTATAAGCGAAGATATCAGTAAGAAAATGGTAATCATCGATGCTAACCATGAAGGCGAAGAAGATTACAAAGGTACAGGAAAAGAACGTACACCTTCTCTTAACAAAGCCGCTAATATCTTTATTCCGATTTCTTACGCTCAGTTCTTTATGGACAGAAGTGGTAGAAATGATAGCGGAACAAGCTTTTTAATCAATGTTAAATTTAATGCAAAACGCCTTGAGGGTGAAGGCGCTCCTGTTCTCGGAAGAATAGTAGGTTATGGTTCCGGTGATAAAACAGCATCTAAAACCTATATTAAAGGTTGCTTGAATGTTGACCCGGGTGACTATTTCAGCAATCCTGCTAACAGCCATAATAAGCTTTACGATACAGACGGAAGTACAATTTTAAACTGCACCTATGATCCTGAAACCGGTGATTTCAGCGGTTGGATGAGAGTCCGTGCATTTGATGATGACTACACAACCGTTTGGGGCGTAGACGAAGTTCTTACAATTGGTAATGCTGAGCATAACGCTGAAGCAAGCAAGGACAATCAGTTTGATTCTACTGCATTTAATTCTTCTTTTGCTATAAGTGATATTCAGGTAGATTTGTATAGCTGTACAGGAAGCTATACAAAGGGTTCTCTTATTAAAGAAGATATAGCTCCCAAGCTTTATGCTGATAATATTGATGATGAATCTTTATGGGCATTCTACAGCAAGAGTAAAAAATCAGACCATGACACCGACCCCATTCGTGGTAATCAGTATAAGTGGGCAAGAGAAGGTAATGTTAGCATGGTTCATTTTGAGAGCATTACCGAGTGCTTCGATAAGCATACCTTAACACATCTCGCTGCTACCGATACTACAAGAGAATATTACGCTTGCTCTTGCGGTAAAAATTATGCTGATGCTTATGCAAATGTTGAAATTGACGATATTACTGCAAAGCAGCAGATGATAGTTATAGGAGCTGCAGGCGAAAAGACAGCTCATACCTTTATTCCGCTTAGTTTGCGCGGCTTCTCCGGTACTGGCTACTTTAAGTTTACAACCAAATTAAAGGTATTTGGTGAAGACAGCGAACCTAACCTTAATGTATTCATTGCAAGACGTGAAGGTCAGGTTGGCGGTGCTACCGTTGACGGTGACACAAAGGTTGTTTCCACAAGCTATAATAAGGAAACAGGCGAATTCTCCGCTATTATTGCAATTTGGCGTCCTGCAATGGGTTCAAGCTATATGAGCTATTATTATACAGAGCCTAATACAGGTGCTAACTTCTTGCTTGCAATCGGTAATATGACACACGTTGGTACAGGCGGTAAGGATAATAAGTATTATTCAACCTTTGCTATTGCAGAGCCTGAGCTTTACAGAATTACAAGCGAAACCGATGAAACATTGGTTGACAGTACAAATCTTGTTGCTGATATTACCGATAAGACCGTTATTTTAAATAATAACTACGCTCTTTCGGGTTGGACCTCCAACTATTACAGCAATGAAAACTCCCCGATTGCTGCTCCCCTTAATACTTGGGGTATGTATGGTACAGGCAGAGAAAAGATTGGTGTTTATGACATCCCGGCAGGTTTCTTTGAGGGCGAAAAAGCTGATGCTAATATGCTCGCAATCTACGGTTCGGGCAATCAGCATGCAATCACTTATGAAACATTCTTAGAGCCCGGCGCTACATATTTGTTTGATATTGATTATAAGACATTCGGCGGCGTTAAAGCTCTTATCAATCCTCAAATAGCAGGTGCAAGCAGCTATGCAACCGTAGCAGGTGCAACCGATACCGGTTCACACTATTCTGTTGAGTTTACAATGTCTGAGAATGCAAGAGTTTCTTACGATGGTAACTTTAAGCTTTATCTCGGTCAGAAATGGCCTGCAAAGAGAAACGGTTCTGTTTACTTTGCAAATGCATCTCTCCGTAAAATTGAGGGTGCAGGCCCCGGCGAAAACATTCTTCTTAACGGCGATTTCAACTATGGAAACGGCGAAGTTTTAACCGAAGGAAATTACAGTGAAGCATTGCCGTTCTGGAACAAGGATGATATCCTTAACTATGCTCAGGCACAGACTATGGATATCCCTGCTAACTTCTTTGACGGTGACGCTGTAACTACAGTTGATAATGTTGCTATCAAAATGAAGGGCGGTAACTGGAACGAATTACAGTTCAAGGTTCAGCTTGAACCCTCTACCACCTACAGACTTACCTACAACTACCGCAACCGTGGTGATGTTGTAACAGTAGGCGCTCGCGGTACAGGTTCTGTTGTATTTAACAACATTTCCGATAATACCGATGGCAAGTATTTGCAGACCTATGAGCTTGTAACAGGCGCAGATAAGGTTGCAGGCGACAGTGCCGAACCTAACACACGCATCTACTTTGCACTCGGCACAAACAGCTATGATAAGGAATTCTATATTTCCAATGTAGCTCTTTACAAGGTTGTAGACGGCGAAACCGTTGGTTATAACCTTGTTGGTCACCTCAACCCCATTTTCGATGCTTCTGTTTATGCAGAGGTTGAAAACGGTGATGTGGCTCTGTCTCTCGGCGGTGACGATTCAGCTTCCCTCAAGCGTTTGTTGGCACAAGGCTGGCTTGCTGCTTCACAGGAAGCAAATGCAGACTTTACAAAGTATGCTTCTCTTATTAAGGTTGATGATGACTTCTTTACCTATGTTGCTCCCGCAACAAGACTTGTTAACTTGAGACGTATTCTTTTAGGCTATGAAGCAGCCGATGTTACAGACTGGTATCAGGATGTAAACAATGACGGTGCTGTTAACGTTAAAGACCTTGTTCGTACAAAGAGAAATGCAGCTCGTGCCGCAGGTACAGACGAAGGCGGCGCACAGGCTTCTGCCGATATGTTGTATGATGAAATTATGAACGCTCCCAACACCGAAATCAAAGAGGGTTCTGTAGTTTACTACGTTTCTAATGCAGGTAACGACTCTAATGCCGGTACTTCCCCCGAAGCTCCGCTTGCTACCATTACAAAGGCTATCAGCAAGGCTTCCGGCAATACCACTATTCTTCTTAACCGCGGTGACGAATGGCGTATTCCGAAAGCTACAGAAAATACTGCTTTTGAAATTCCGTCAGGCGTAACACTCGGTGCTTACGGTGAGGGTGAAAAGCCGTTGATTAACGGTTCGGCTACAAACTACTCCGATGTTAGCTGGTCAAATCAGGGCGGTAACATCTGGAAGACCGCAATCGTAAGCGGTAAGGAATTCGGCAATGCTCCCGGTAACATTTACTTCTATACAAATGCTGATGATGAAGTACCTGCTTTAATAGGTACTATCATTAAGGACGGCGCAATCATTTCCGGTACAGATAAGCTTACAAATGAGGGCGATATGTACAAGGATTATGATGCTTCCGGCAGCTGGTTAGAGCAGATTCTTGGCGGCACCAAGAATAATGTATATGTATACTGTGACGGCAACCCCGCCCAAAAGTATGAGAGAATTGAAATCGGCGAAGAGCGCGATGTTTTATACCTCAGCAGCAACACTGCTATTGATAACATTGCAATCAAGCACGCAGGCGGTCACGCTATCAACGCAACAAGCGTTAATAACGTAACAATCACCAACTGCGAAATCGGTTATGTTGGCGGTGCACCCTCTACTGAAGGTGTTCTCGGTAACGGTGTTCAGTTCGGTCTCGGCGGCAACAACCTCGTTGTTGACAGCTGTTATGTATACGAATGCTGCGATGCAGGTTTAACATTCCAGTCATGGTCTGATAACCGCGTTCCTAATGATGACTCTGTATTCTCTAATGTTAGATTTACTAACAACCTGCTCGAAAACAACTACTACAACATAGAGTTCTTTACAACAGGTACTTCCGAATACAAAGTAGGCGCAAATCACAAGAACAACGGTACAATGCGTGACATTTACCTTGAAGACAACATTATGAGATTTGCAGGCTACTGCTGGTCATTCGATCAGAGAACATCTGACGAGGGTAACTACAGAAGTGCAAATATCTGTGCTACACAGGATGCGTACTATGTAAACACCTCTAACTTCAACATTAAGAACAACATATTTGACTGCACAAAGTCAAGCCACGTTTATTGGACTTGGGCAGCTACCACAGGTGCTTTGGTTGATTACGAGAAGCATGTAGGTCTTAATGTAGAGGGCAACGATTTCTATCAGATGGCAGGTGCCGCAGACGCACGTGTAATGAGATTTGCAAGAGATTCCTTCTACTTTGCTTCTTCTCAGTACGGCTTGGAGCAGGCAGTTGCAGTATTTGACAGCAATCCCGGTGCTGTTCAGTGGCTCGATACCATTTATTAAGATATACTGTACTATTAAACGCAATAGTATAAAGGCTTAAAACTTTCCCTATCCGCTCCTTTCGGGGCGGATAGGGAGTAGGTATTAAATAAATTGATATGCAAATAACGCCTCTTTGACAAGAGAGGCATTTTGTAGGGCAGGGGCTTGCTCCTGCCGTGGATAAGCAAAGAACTAATGGTGGGAACAAGCCCTTACCATACGAAGTTGTTTGAAGTGAAAGATAATTATAATAATTTT
>JAZSKL010000092.1:0-6262 GCA_045534855.1 Acutalibacteraceae bacterium | reverse complement strand
ATCAGCAGTCCATGTGCCTTCAAATTTCTTGCAAAAGGCTTTTGGAGTAAGCGCTTGAACGTTATTTGTTTCTTCTTCCTTTTCATCGGTGCTGTTTTCTTTATCGGTAATTTGTGTGCTTGGGGTCTGATTAGCGGTGATGTCATTTTTTTGTGGGGCTTTCTTATTTGAACCGCAACCGCACATTAATGCTGTAAGTAAAGCTATTAAAATTAGGCAAATAATATTCTTTTTCATAAAATAACCTCCTTTGGCTGTATAATATCATTTTACTAAATAGAAATCAAGTAGTGTAACAAAATTGTATTATGAAGTAACTAAACTGTAATATTTTGTTACTTAAATAACAATGCTTGTAATATACAACAAACTGTGGTATTATAAAATTGAATTTCTATATATTGAAAGGATATTCGCCAATGAAAAGTGTTGAACGAATTTTACGTCCTGTAAAACGAATACATGGCGGTATTTACCTTCCGCATCATAAAAGAACTGCGGAGCTTGAAACGGTAATTATGCCTGCCCCTGAGCGTGTTTTTATTCCGCTTTCGCAGCATATAGGTGCGCCTTGTACCGCTATTGTTAAAAAAGGTGATAAGGTTTATGTTGGTACGCTTGTAGGAGAGGCGGCGGGTTTTGTAAGTGCGCCTGTTCATTCAAGTGTTTCAGGTACAGTTGCCTCTGTTAAGGAGTATATGCAAAACGGAAATCCCGTTATGTGTGTTGAAATTGAGTCTGACGGAGAAATGCAGCCTGACCCCGAACTTAAACCCTTTGAAATACATAATGCTGCTGATATTGCCGCCGCGGCAAAGGCTTGCGGTCTTGTAGGTCTTGGAGGCGCGGGATTCCCAACCCACGTTAAGCTTACACCAAACGATAAAGTTAATATTGATACCTTGGTTATCAATGCGGCGGAATGTGAGCCGTATCTTACTGCTGATTACCGTGAGTGTATGGAAAGCGGTGAGGATATTGTTGAGGGAGTTTATCTTTTAAAGGAAATGTTAGGCCTTGAAAAGGTAATTATAGCTGTTGAAAACAATAAGCCTAAGGCTATAAAGAAGCTTTTTGAAATCGCTGCCGACAGTCGTGATGTAGAGGACAAGGTAAAGCTTATGCGGCTTCCTACAAGCTATCCGCAAGGAGCTGAAAAGGTTATTATATATTCGGCAACAGGAAGGGTTGTGCCTCCCGGCAAATTACCGAGTGATGTAGGTTGTATAGTTATGAATATAACCTCTATTGCAACCCTTTACCGCTTTATTAAAACGGGTATGCCACTCGTTTCAAAGCGCATTACTGTTGAGGGAGATGCGGTAAACGAGCCTAAAAATATCATTGTGCCGATTGGTACGCCTGTAAGGCAGGTTTTGGAGTTTGCAGGCGGTATTGATGAAGAAACTGCCTCTCTTGCCGCGGGCGGACCTATGATGGGAAATCCTATTACCGACCTTGATGCTGTTGTAGAAAAACGCAATAACGGAATTTTGGTTATGAAACAGCGAAAAGAGGATAAGGTTACGGCTTGTATTCGTTGCGGTCGTTGTGCCGCCGCTTGTCCTATGAAGCTTACACCTGCCGCAGTTGAAACGGCATATAATAATCAGTTAACGGAGCGTTATGAAGCTCTTGATGTAAATATTTGTATGGAATGCGGAAGCTGTTCGTATGTTTGCCCTGCAAAGCGTCCGCTTACGCAGATAATGCGTACAGTAAAGGCAGAATTAAGGAGGAATAAAAAATGAGAGATAAGTTTATAGTTTCCTCCTCACCGCATATCCGTCATATTGATACTACAAGCTCTATTATGCTTGATGTAATAATCGCTCTTTGTCCTGCCGCAATTTACGGTTGTATTTTGTTTGGCTGGCGCGCGGTTATCATTCTTCTTTCTACTGTTGCATCTGCGGTTCTTTCGGAATTTGCTTGGTGCAAGCTTACCCATAAGCCCAATACTATAGGTGACCTTTCAGCGGTGGTTACGGGTCTTTTGCTGGGTATGAATTTAAGCTCACTTTTACCGTTCTGGATGGCTATAATAGGCAGTGCGGTTGCGGTTATTGTTGTAAAGCAGATGTTTGGCGGTCTCGGTCATAACTTTGCAAACCCCGCAATTACCGCGCGTATAGTTCTGCTTGTTTCTTTCCCTGCGGCTATGACTAAATACGCCCCTGTTTTCAGTAAGATTGATACTGTAACCTCGGCAACACCTTTGGCGCAGAATTCAGATGAGGTTATAGGCTTTACCGACCTTTTCTTTGGAAGGCATGGTGGCTGTATCGGTGAAACATCGGCGTTTTTACTGCTTGTAGGCGGCGTGTATTTGGTGCTTCGCCGAGTTATTTCGCCTATAATTCCGGTTTCCTTTATAGGAACTGTTGCTTTGATGGCGCTTGTTTTTGATGTTAATATATCGGTGTATGTTTTCGGCGGAGGACTTATGCTTGGTGCAATATTTATGGCTACTGACTATACAACAAGTCCCACAACACCACTTGGTAAGCTGATTTTCGGTATTGGCTGCGGTGCGATAGCGTTTGTTATCAGAAAGTGGTCTAATTTGCCGGAGGGTGTATCATACGCAATACTTCTTATGAACATTTTAACGCCTCATATAAATACGTTAACAAAACGTAAGCCTTTCGGTGTAAAGGAGGCGGCGAAAAATGAATAAGATAAAGGAATTTTTCAAAAATAATTACAAGCCGATATTTAATCCCGTAATAGTTTTGCTTTGTATTTGTATAGTTATTTCAGCGGCTCTTGCAGGTACTAATATGATAACTAAAGACCGTATTGACGAGCTTGCACAAAATAAGCAACAGGAATCTATGAGTAAAATTTTTCTCGGTGCTGAATTTGAAAAGGTAGAGGTGGCCGATGTAGAATACTATGTTGCTGATTTAAACGGTGAAAAAATAGGTTACATATTTATTGAAACCGCTAAAGGCTATGGCGGTGCAGGTATTACCGTTATGACAGGCATAAATAATGACGGCAGTATAAAGGCTGTAAGCATTATTGATGCATCGGATGAAACTCCGGGTCTTGGTCAGAATGTAACCAAGGAGTCATTTTATGAGCAGTTTGCGGGTATGACAGGCGAGGTTACAATAAATAAAACCTCTGCCGACCGTGAAAAAAATGAAATCACACCTGTAACAGGAGCAACAATTTCTTCAAAGGCTGTTAAAAATGCGGTAAATATATCGCGTGAGCGTTTTGAAAAAATAACAGGAACGGAGGCGGTAACGGATGAAAAGTAAATCGTTAAGTGTTTTTACTAACGGTATTTTAAAGGAAAACCCCGTTCTTCGTTTGATGCTTGGTACCTGCCCTACGCTTGCGGTAACAACTGCCGCAATAAATGGTATAGGTATGGGTCTTGCCGCAACCGCTGTTCTGGTTTGCTCAAACCTTGTAATCTCCGTACTCCGTAATGTTATACCGGATAAGGTGCGTATTCCTGCATTTATTACCATTATTGCAGGCTTTGTAAGCGTTGTACAGATGCTTGTAAAGGCGTTTTTGCCGAGCATTGATGAGGCTCTCGGTATTTATCTTCCGCTTCTCGTTGTAAACTGTATAATTTTGGCGCGTGCCGAAATGTTTGCTTCTAAAAACACCGTTTTACCAAGTATTCTTGACGGTCTTGGTATGGGTATCGGCTTTACCGTAACCCTTACGCTTATGGGTACTATCCGTGAGCTTTTCGGTGCAGGCTCGCTTTTCGGATTACAGCTTATTCCCGATGCGATTGAACCTATGATTATATTCCTTTTGCCACCCGGCGGATTTTTTGTTTTCGGTGTGCTTGTAGCGGCATCTAACGCAATAGCTCGCCGTCAGGGCAAAAAGGTTGTTGAGCATTTAGGCTGTGAGGGTTGCCCTTCAAAGGGTGCTTGTGAGCAGTGCGAAAATGCTTGTGGGGAGGTAAAGGAAGATGAATAATACAACAATCGTTTCCATTCTCCTTGCTGGTATTTTAACCGGTAATATGGTACTTTCAAAGTTTTTGGGAATCTGCCCGTTTTTGGGCGTCTCCAAAAAGGTAAATACCGCTCTTTCAATGAGTGTTGCCGTAACGCTTGTTATGGTTATTTCTACCGCAGTTACCTGGCCTATCTATCATTTCTTCCTTGTGGGCGGACTTGAATATCTTGAAACAATAGTGTTCATTTTGGTAATTGCCGCAATCGTTCAGCTTATCGAAATCGTACTTAAAAAGTTTATGCCGCCAATCTATAAGGCACTGGGTATATATCTTCCGCTTATAACAACCAACTGCGCGGTTTTGGGTATTACAATGCTCAATATCACCAATGAGCTTGATTTTGTTAAGTCTTTGGTTAATGCTTTAGCGGCAGGACTTGGCTTTATGCTTGCAATGTTGCTGTTTTCAGGTGTTCGCCAAAAGCTCGAAACTGCCGATGTTCCCGAGTTTTTAAAGGGTCTTCCGATAACGCTTATAGCCGCTTCAATCGTATCCCTTTCTTTCTTGGGCTTTGCGGGAATAGGGGGTTAAGCTATGAGTGAAATTTTAATTCCTATTCTTATTGTTGGAGCAATTGGTCTTGTTGCGGGTGTGGGTCTCGCTTTAGCCGCAAAATTTATGGCGGTTCCCGTTGATGAAAAACAGGAAAAATTAAGCGAGGCACTTCCCGGCGCTAACTGCGGTTCTTGCGGTTATTCGGGTTGTGACGGTTATGCCGCCGCACTTGCAAGCGGTGAAGCAACACCCGATAAATGTTCGCCCGGAGGCAGCGAAACTGCCGCGAAATTAGCTGAAATTCTTGGTGTTGAAGCAGGAGAAATCAAGCCGCTTACGGCTTATATTGCCTGTAACGGAAATGCTGAAAACAGCGTTTTAAAGTATGAGTATTCAGGCTTTAAAAGCTGTACTGCGGCATCGCTTATACATTCAGGCCCGTTAAGCTGTTCATACGGCTGTATAGGCTTTGGGGATTGCGTGAGGGTTTGTCAGTTCGGAGCAATAACGCTTATTGACGGAAGACCCGTTATAAACGAGGAGCTTTGCGTTGCCTGCGGTATGTGTACTAAAGCTTGTCCTAAAGGAATTATATCAATCATTCCAAAGGATGCGGCTGTAAGGGTAGGCTGTGCAAACAAGGCAAAGGGTGCGGCTGTTGCCAAAGCCTGTAAGGTAGCTTGTCTTACCTGTATGCAATGCGAAAAGAACTGCCCCGAGGGTGCTGTTAAGATAGAAAATAACATTCCTGTTATTGACTATGAAAAATGCACCGCCTGCGGTAAATGCAAAGAGGTTTGCAAGCGAGGGGTAATAGTTTAATAAAAAAGTAAAAAGCTTTAAATGATTAAAGGACTGTATGTTATTGATTTAACGTATAGTCCTCTTTTTATATGAATTTTATTCTTATAGATTTATTATATTTTTTAGCGTAATCAATCATTGATTTTGTACCGGAGCTTTTTGTGTCCCAAAAGCAAATAACATAATCGCATATTTCTGCCATTTGGCGGTTGCGTCTCGGTCCTGCACTTCTTCCGTATTTTTCCCAATCAGCAGGGTGTTTTTCGATAGAAAACCCATTTTCTTCTGCGTATCTTTCTCCAATGGCGTCTGCACCGCGAGCTCCGCCCGAAAGGATAACAATTTCGTTTTCCTTTCGTATATTAGATAAACAAAAATCAATAAAAGCCTTTGCTTCTTCGTAATTATTGTAATATCTGCACCCCGCAATAATAACCCGTTTAATCATAAAATCTTTCCTTTATATGGGGATTATATCCCCTTAATATTTAGGGTTATAACCCCCATAATAATGTGTGTCAAGGGGGGATTTTAATGATAGTTTTTGATAAATTGTGGGTAACGATGAAGCAAAAAGGTTTTTCAACATATAAATTAAGAGAACAATGCGGAATAGACAGTAAAACAATACGCCGATTAAAAGCAAATGAAAATATAGAAACGAAAACTTTAGATAAGATTTGTTGTGCATTGAAATGTAAGATTGAAGATATTGCAGAATATATTGATAATTGAAACAACACAAGGGGTATACCTTTGTGTTTTTTGTTTTTAGTATTGATTTTCAGATAGTTTTTAAATTTATGTTTTAATATTTTCGGTGATAAAAATGGAACTGCCAAAAAAGAAAACCCATTTTCTTCTGCGTATCTTTCCCCAATGGTGTCCGCACCGCGAGCTCTGCCCGAAAGGATGACAATTTCGTTTTCCCTTCGTATATTAGATAAACAAAAATCAATAAAA
>JAZSKL010000096.1:0-6320 GCA_045534855.1 Acutalibacteraceae bacterium | reverse complement strand
TGATAGGGTCTGCCTGCAATTATCATTATACGCTTTCCGTTTTTACGCGCAAACTCCAATGCGCGCTCGCCCTCGCTGCGGATTTTTGCCATATATTCACGATATGCCAAAAATCCTGCCTTAACAGCCGATTTAACCTCGGAATAGGTTATATCGTCAAAATGCGGTTTAAGGCACCCATACATTTCCTTTGCAAGCTGACGTGGACTGTTTACGTTAAGATACGGGTATAAAAACTTAACATTAGAAAGCTCCTCAACATTACCGTTCAATAGCTCGGAATAGTAGGCTACAACAGGGCAGTTATAATGGTTGTCCGAAGCCTTTTCGTCCACATTATAAGTAAGGCAGGGATAAAAAACTGCATCCACGCCCGACTTTATAAGCGAAGCTATATGACCGTGCATAATCTTTGCAGGGTAACAAGCCGTATCGGACGGAATTGAGAACTGACCTTTTTCATAAAGTCGGCGACTTGACATACCCGAAAGCTCAACACTAAAGCCTAAAGCATCAAAAATACCATGCCACAACGGCAAAAGCTCATACATACCGAGAGCCAGCGGCAATCCGATTTTAATGTCACTGCGCTTAACTCCCGATTTCGGAAGATTTAAAAGGTAATCACGCTTAAATGCGTGCAAATTAGGAAGAGGTTCGGAATTTATTTTAAGTCCTGCTCCCTTTTCGCATTGATTACCCGAAATAAACTGCTTACCGTCACCGAATTTATTTACAGTTAAATGGCAATGATTGGTACAGCCCTGACAAACGGCAGAACGCGCCGTATGCTTAAACTCCTTTAAAGCATCAGCAGTAATAATAGCAGAATTTTTGCATTTTTTACTGTAAAGAGCAGCACCGTAAGCACCCATAAGACCCGCAATAGACGGACGTATTACATTATAACCAAGCTCCCTTTCAAAAGCACGAAGTACAGCATCGTTATAGAAAGTTCCGCCTTGTACAACTATATTTTTACCAAGCTCTTCAGCACTTGAAGCGCGAATAACCTTGTAAACAGCATTTTTAACAACGCTTATCGAAAGACCTGCCGAGATATCCTCTACCGTTGCGCCATCCTTTTGGGACTGCTTAACCGAAGAGTTCATAAACACCGTACAACGGCTTCCAAGGTTAACCGGTGCTTTAGCTTTAAGTCCTTTTAAAGCAAACTCCTCAATAGTATGACCCATTGCTTTTGCAAAGGTTTCAAGGAATGAACCGCAACCCGAAGAGCAGGCTTCGTTCAGCATTATACTGTCAATTGCGTTATTTTTTATTTTAAAGCACTTAATATCCTGACCGCCGATATCAAGAATAAAGTCAACCTTTGGTTCGAAATGCTTTGCGGCGGTATAATGCGCTATTGTTTCAACGAGGCCGTAATCTACAGAAAATGCATGGCGAATAAGCTCTTCACCGTAGCCCGTAACAGCACTTCCCGCTATGGTTATTCTGTTTTCGCAAAGCCCGTAAATTTTTTCAAGCTGTTCGCGTACTATTTCAACCGGATTACCCTCATTAGATGCATAAAAAGAGTAAAGAATACCGTTATCCTCTGATAAAAGTACAAGCTTTGTGGTGGTACTTCCGCAATCTATACCGAGATATGCTTTACCGCAATATGTATTTATATCAGCAGCAGGTGCAGATGCCTTCGCATGGCGTTCTTTAAACTCAATATACGAAGTATCATCGGTAAAAAGAGGTTCAAGCGTATTAGCGGTTACTATTTTCTGGCGCGAATCAAGTATGCGGTCTATAAGTTCACTTACAGTTTCGCTTTTACCTGATTTTTCAGCATAAATAGAAGCACCGTATGCCACTGCATATCTTCCGTATTCAGGGAAAACCGCACACTCATCCGAAAGCTTCAATGTCTTTTTAAAGCGTTCGCCGAGTCCCTTGCAGTAAAAGAGCGGTCCGCCCAAAAACAAAACCTTACCCTTTATCTTTCTTCCCTGTGCAAGACCCGCAATAGTTTGATTAACAACAGCCTGATAAATACTTGCGGCAACGTCCTGCTTTCTTGCGCCCTGATTAAGAAGCGGCTGAATATCAGTTTTTGCAAAAACACCGCAACGCGAAGCTATTGGATAAATACGTTCAGCTTCAAGGCTTAATTGATCAAGCTCATCAACCGTTATGTTGAGAAGAGTTGCCATTTGGTCGATAAAAGCACCTGTACCTCCGGCACAGCTACCGTTCATACGCTCATCTATACTGCCATCAAAGAAGATTATTTTTGCGTCCTCACCGCCAAGCTCAATAACACAGGAGGTATCGGGTTCTTTTGTTTTCACAACCTCCGCAGTTGCAAAAACCTCTTGAACAAACGGAAGCGATGCCGCCTCGGCAAGTCCAAGACCGGCAGAACCTGAAATTGCAGTAAGTACACTTTCGTTACCGATGATACCGCGAATTTCACTCAAAAGCTCAACCGTTTTTTCCCTGACGCAAGAAAAATGCCGCTCATATTTTTGATAAAGTACCTCATCCCCACGGCGCAAAACCGCTTTTGCGGTTGTTGAGCCGATATCAATACCAAGTAAAAGCATTTTTTACTCCTTTTTACAAAATACAATAAACGAAAGCAAGCCGTTTCTCAAAACCACATTAGGGAGAAACGGCCGCATTTTTATTCAGAAAGATCCTCAACTATAAGCTCGCGAACGGCTGTTTCATCAATCTCTGCCTTAACAGCATCACGAACTGCAAAAAACTTTTCAGCAACCTGCGGGAAAAGTGCGTAGCTCAGAACATCCTCCTCCGATTTTCCGATGCCCTTTTCCTTCATCTCAAGTGCGTATTTTTTAAGCTCAGGCTCAATTTTATCTGCCGGACGGCAGGTGATTACCTCATCATCGCCTATACATTTCTTGCGTACCTCTTCATTAACGGGAGCAGGCAGCTTACCGTACTCT
Organism: Acutalibacteraceae bacterium; assembly: GCA_045534855.1. GTDB lineage: Bacteria > Bacillota > Clostridia > Oscillospirales > Acutalibacteraceae > UBA737. The sequence continues at coordinate 3,393 of JAZSKL010000096.1, read as the reverse complement.
CCGCGAAGAAGAGCTTTAGACTCCTTCGGTACCATTTTATAACGCTCGCCCGAAATAACATTCATAACAGCCTGTGTGCCTACAATCTGACTTGTAGGAGTAACAAGCGGAGGATAACCAAAATCCTTACGAACACGCGGAACTTCAGCCAAAACCTCATAATACTTATCCTCTTGACCTGCCTGCTTCAACTGCGAAATAGTGTTTGAAAGCATACCGCCCGGTACCTGATAAAGAAGAGTTTTTACATCAACATTAAGCACTTTGGGGTCAAGCGTACCGTCTGCCTTCATCTTATCTGCAACGGTACGGAAATGAGCCGCAACATCACTTAATGCAGTAAGGTCGAGACCTGTATCGCGCTCTGTACCCTGCATTGTAGCAACCAGAGCCTCGGTAGAGGGATTGGATGTACCGTTTGCAAACGGAGAAAGCGCACAGTCAACAATATCAACACCGGCTTGAGCCGCCATAAGATAGGTCATATCGCCTGTACCGGTAGTATTATGGGTGTGAAGATGTATCGGAACACTTACATTTTCTTTAAGCTTTTTAACAAGTGAGTAAGCGTCATAAGGTAAAAGCAGGTTTGCCATATCCTTGATACAAACAACATCTGCACCCATTTTTTCAAGCTGTTTTGCAAGCTCGACAAAGTAAGCCTCATTATGAACAGGGCTTGAGGTATAGCTTAAAGCAACCTCGCAGATACCGCCGTACTTCTTACAGCTTTTCAAAGCCTGTTCGATATTACGAACATCATTAAGCGCATCGAAAATACGGATAACTTCAATACCGTTTTCGATAGACTTCTTAACGAACATATCAACAACATCATCAGCATAATGCTTGTAACCGAGAAGGTTTTGTCCGCGAAGAAGCATCTGCAATTTTGTGTTGGGCATATGCTTTTTGATTGTGCGAAGTCTCTCCCAAGGGTCTTCGTTCAAAAAGCGCATACAAGAATCAAAAGTAGCGCCGCCCCAGCACTCAACCGACCAATAACCTACTTTATCAAGCTTTTCAAGGGCAGGTATCATATCCTCAATACGCATTCTGGTAGCCGCCTGTGATTGATGAGCGTCACGCAGAATGGTATCGGTAATAAATAACTTTTTATTTTCCATTTGGACTACCTCCTATTAACCGAAGATTGCAATCAATGCGCCTGCGGCGATAGCCGAGCCTATAACACCGGCAACATTCGGTCCCATAGCATGCATAAGCAAGAAGTTTGAGGGATTTGCCTTCTGACCAACCATCTGCGAAACACGCGCAGCCATAGGAACAGCAGAAACGCCTGCAGAGCCGATAAGGGGATTCATCTTGTTCTTTGAGAAAAGATTCATAAATTTAGCAAACAATACACCGCAAGCAGAAGCAACACCAAACGCAACAACGCCGAGAGCGATGATAAGAAGAGTTTGTGTTTTAAGGAATACATCTGCAACAGCGGTAGCACCAACAGAAATACCCAAGAATATTGTAACGATATTCATAAGCTCATTCTGGGCTGTCTTGCAAAGACGTTCTGCAACGCCAGACTCTTTCCAAAGATTACCGAGCATAAGGCAACCAACAAGCGGAGTAGCAGAGGGAACGAGAAGAGCAACGAAGATAGTAACAACTATCGGGAACAAAATCTTCTCTGTTTTAGAAACAGGACGAAGCTCCTTCATAACGATATTACGTTCCTTTTTGGTTGTAAGAAGCTTCATAATAGGCGGCTGAATAACAGGTACAAGCGCCATATATGAGTAAGCCGCAACGGCTATTGCACCTAAAAGATGCGGAGCAAGCTCTGATGTTACGAATATAGCAGTAGGACCATCTGCACCGCCTATAATACCGATGGAGGAAGCCTCTTTACCGTCAAACATACCCGAAGCTCTTGCGCCGATAAAGGTTGCGAAAATACCAACCTGTGCAGCAGCGCCCAAAAGAAGAGATTTAGGGTTTGCGATAAGCGGACCGAAATCGGTCATAGCACCAATACCTATAAAGATAAGGCAGGGATAAATACAGGTTTTAACACCGATGTAAAGGAAATCCAAAAGACCGCCTTCTTTAAGGATAGCACCATAGCTGTGATAATCAGGATTTGCGCCTATAACATTGCCGGCTTCATCAACCAAATTCTTTGCCATAAAGCTATCCCAAAGGCCCTGATTGTAAAGACCTGCACCGGGAAGATTGGTAAGAAGCATACCGAAAGCAATACCGATAAGAAGAAGCGGCTCAAACTTTTTAACAATAGCCAAATACAAAAGCAAAAGGGAAACGGCTATCATAACTAAATTTCCCCAATAATCGGAGAAATTAACTACCAAGTTATAAAAACCGGTGTCCTTCAAAAAATTCATTATTTCAGTCATTTTTATTTTCTCCCGATTTTAATTAGCCGATAACGCAAAGAACAGCGCCTGTTTCAACGCTTGAACCCTTGGAAACATTTACAGCACTTACTGTACCGTCACAAGGAGCCATAATTTCATTTTCCATCTTCATAGCTTCCAAAACCATAAGAACATCGCCCTTCTTAACAGAAGCGCCGTTTTGAACATTTACAGAAAGAATTGTTCCGGGCATCGGGCTGTTTACGGTTTCACCACCTGCGGGAGCAGCGGCAGCAGGAGCTGCAGGTGCTGCTGCAGGAGCTGCGGCGGGAGCAGTTTTAACGCTAGCAGCATCAATAACCTCAAGTGTGATTTCATATGCTGTGCCGTTTACGGTAACTCTATAGTTTTTCATAATTTTTTCTCCAATCTTATATCTTAAATAATTTAATTACATATTACTTATAATTTTTTAAACGAAATTACGCGAATAGCCGAAACATCGGTACCCAATTCTTCTGCGCAAACTGCCGTTACAGCCGCCAAAATTTCCTGACGGTTTTCTATTGCTTTAGAAGCAACAACGGGTTTGTTTGCGGTAGATTCTGCCGAAACAGTAGACTTTTTGCCACCAAGATTGCAAAAGAAGCTTGTCAACATACAAATCAAGATAATACAAATAAGTCCAACAAAAACCGTTCCTACACCCATTCCTACAACGATCCAGTCATTAGATCCCATAACCTGCACCCCCTTGATGTTTTTATTTTACCGATTTTAAACAGGATAATTGTTTTTAAAAAGCCGTTATTTAAACCAAAACCTTCAAAAACTACCAAATTCTACCCCATTATGATACTTTACTATCATTCTACCATTTTATTGCATTTTTTTCAAGCAATTTATTGAAATATTTTATAATTTTTTTATTATTACTTACAAAGCGCTTTTTACTATGATATTTCGCTGATTTATTGGTTTTTCGGGACAGGAAAACCATCCTTTGTGCTGTGCCAATATTATTTTTCAATCCAATCTTTTGATACATTTGTTTTTA
>JAZSKL010000257.1:0-13416 GCA_045534855.1 Acutalibacteraceae bacterium | reverse complement strand
TACCATTGCGGGACCGGTAATTGTGTATGGCGTAAGTGCAAGCGTCGTGTATGGCTTAATTTATTGGATAACAACATTATTTTAACGGGCGGTTAATAACCGCCCCTACAAGAGACCTATCGTATATCTTCGATAACGATCGTAGGGGCGGATATCATCCGCTCGCAAAAAGGCTTGACCATATCGGTCAAGCCTTTTTCTGGATATAGCGTTTACTTATGACTTGGTATGCCGCTTGCGGGTTTATGTCTATAGCTTTGTGGGGTGCAGCCCATGATTTTTTTGAACACTTCAGAATAATAGCTGAAGCTTGAGAAACCACATTCCATAGCTATGTTACCAATTCCGATATTGGTGCTTTTAAGCAGATGGCAGCTGTTTTCAATGCGTGTTTGCATTAGAAAGTGGATGGGGGAAACGCCAACTATTTCGGTAAATTTCCTACAAAAATACACTTTACTCATATTTGCCGATTCGGCAAGCTGATCAAGGGTTATTTTTTGAGAATAGTTGGACTTTATATAATCGATTACTGTTTTGATTTCTTTCAAACGGGTATCATTTGCTTTCGCAAAGCATGGCACACCTTGGGATAACAGTAGTTCCCATATTTTATAGAAAAAGTGCTTGGTTGTTAATTCAAAAAACTCACTGCCTGTTTCCTTTGTGAGCTGCGACAGACAAGCGGAAAGCTCGGGGTGATCCCTTATAAGCGTTGGGATCTGAAACGTTTTATTTAATACAGGGTTTATAAATTTGTCGGCAACCACATCCGACTTACCTAAAAATTCAGGAGCGAATACAAATGCCAAAAAAGAACTCTCTTTTCGGGAAGTACTTACGATTCCATGGAGCTGTCCTGAATTTATAAAAAGAATATCACCATCGCTTATACGGTAGCTCTGTGTGTCCACATAGGCAATTCCTTCTCCGGAACCGATGTATACGATTTCGAATTCTCTATGATAGTGGGTGTATAGAGATAGTCCGTTTTTGCAATAATTATTGTATATTTCAAAGTGGAATCCGATAACACCATGTTTTTTCTTTTCTTGATACATAATAACCACCTTGGTTAATTTTGTTATAATTTTCGGAAATATTCCTGTATACATGCCAAAAATAGCATATTATAATTATAACATACAAATAAACAAAATCAAGGTGGGTGTTAATATGTCTATAAAAACAGACGGCAAAAAACTAATTTTCCAAAGCAAATATGAATTGATGGTTATTGAACCTTACGGTGAAAATATCATCCGTGTACGCTCCACTATCAACAAGGTGTTAAACGATGAGGCCTACACGCTTTTACCGCCTGCTACGGATCGGGCGGTCTGTGTCAAGATAGACGAAAACAACGCATTTATAGAAAACGGTATGCTCAAGGTCGAGGCAAACGTACAAAATGAAATTTGTGTTTTGACCTTCTATCGTTTCGGCAAAAAGATTCTCAAAAGCATCGAGGACACTCCCAAGCACACAAAAGGTGCAATTCAGGAAAAATACCGTCACAGAGGCGGAAACAATTATACGGTCAAACTGAAATTTGAGGCTTGTGAAAAAGAGCATATTTTCGGTCTTGGACAAGAGCAGGGAAATTGTTTTGACAAGAAGAATACTTCGTATGACTTGTACCAATGTAATACAAAAACGAGCATTCCGGTAATCTACTCTTCTTTAGGTTATGGCTTTTTCTGGAATAACCCGTCAATCGGTCGTTGCGAATTTAATAAAAAACAATCAGTTTGGATTGCTGACAGCACACCACAAGCGGATTATTTGGTTTTTACTGGTAATGACCCAAAGGAAGTTATGTATAACTACGGTATGCTCACAGGCTTTGCTCCTATGATGCCGGAATGGGTTTGCGGTTTTTGGCAAAGCAAACTCCGTTACGAAAGTCAAAAAGATATTTTGCAAGTAGCAAGAGAGTACAAAGAAAGAAACTTACCGTTAGATGCTATTGTTATTGACTATTTCCATTGGACAGAATTTGGCGATTGGGATTTTGATTGTAAGTATTGGCCGAATCCTGCAGAAATGTGCAAGGAATTAGAGGCGATGAATGTTTATCCCGTCATATCGGTATGGCCTGCCATAAATAAAAAGAGCAAGAATTTTCAGCGTATGTCCGATGACGGTATGCTAGTTTCCGCAAAGGATGGTCGGGAGTGCTTGCTGGATTTTATTGAGAAGCAAACCTATATAGATCCCACAAATCCGAAAACAAGGTCATTCCAATGGGAACAGATTGAAAAATCCTATTATAGCTACGGTATCAAGGCTTATTGGCTGGATGCCACAGAACCGGAAATCAATCCGCTTCAATTTGATAATTTGATTTACTACATAGGTGATGGCGAGCAGGTGTCTTTGGCATACCCGTATTTTAATCAAAAAACATTCTATGATGGCTTGGCAAAACATGGAGAGCAGCATAGTGTTTTGCTTACCCGTAGTGCTTATGCAGGCAGTCAGAAATTTGGCGCCATTGTATGGAACGGAGATATCCCATCCACCTTCGAAGCACTGCATGACAGCATTATTTCCGGCCTTTCTATGGGTATGTGCGGCATCCCTTGGTGGAACAGTGATATCGGCGGTTTTTCCGGCGGTGATATTGAAAGCGAATATTTCAGAGAATTGATCCTGCGCTGGTTCCAGTTTGGACTATTCTGCCCAATCATGCGTTTGCACGGTGTCAGAAAAAGACAATCGAATTATGTTTCCAGAAATCCCGGTATTATAGAGGAAAGTGGCGGAGATAACGAAATATGGTCTTTCGGTGAAGAAAATTACCCAGTTTTAAAAGAAATTCTACTGCTACGCGAAAGACTAAAACCATATATTGCACAGTTAGCACAAGTGGCTGCTGATAAGGGAACGCCGATCATGCGTCCGATGTTCTTTGAATTTCCGAACGATGAATGCTGTTACGAGCTGGATGACCAGTATATGTTTGGTTCAGACATTTTGTTTGCCCCTATTTACAAATACGGCGAGACAGCAAGAATGGTTTACTTGCCTGAAGGAGAATGGATTCGAACAAGCGACAAATCCTTATATCGCGGTAATCAAAATATTGTATGCACTGCTGCAAAAAATGAATTTATTGCATTCGTCAAAAAGAATGCTGCCGTTTTGAACGCATTTTGACTTGTTGGGATGAAAAACTGTCTCCTATATTGACACAAGCAGAGGGATTTGTTTTAGGTGTTGGCGCAAAAATGTTTTCCATTGCAGGACCTGTTATTCTTTACGGCGTGATTGCAAGCGTGGTTTATGGGGTTATATATTGGATTTGTACCATAATGTAGGGGCGGCAATCTGCCGCCTGCAAAATACAGGCAATGAAAAAGGGCGGCAGGTTGCCGCCCTTATAATTATCTCTGCGTTCCGTAGAACCGGTTTTCGTTTTGGGTTATTAGTCACCATAATGGAACAGGTGGTGTTTAAGTTCCGCTTTTTGGGATTCGGTTAATGAGCTGTCATTCTCAATCTTTTCCATAGCGGAAGTAGAATATGCGCCGTGACAATTACGGATTATATATGCTTCTTTTTCTGAAAAACTTAAAGAACCGCCCGAAGAGCCGTAACTGCTTCCGCCGTAAGAACTGCTTGAAGATGAATAACTGCTTGATGCAGGATAAGGTTCAGGCACATAATCTTTCTTTTCTTTCAAAATCATCTTTAGGCAGAAAATATACGGAATTATTATAAAAAGAGCGTAAACATAAGCGTGTTCAATTTTTGTCTCTTCACCAAATGCGGAGCCTATAATTGCACAAACGAATAAGTTGACAAATGATAACGCCCAATAGTAGCGTCTTCGAATGATGCTCCATATAATCGTAATAACAATAGGCACAAGCATTATAACAACTGCAAAAATGGTGGATTTGGGGGAGTCATCGTCAAAAAACAAACCTGTTTTAACGGCATCTACAAATATATACATCAAGATTCCAAACAAAATGGTTGTTATAACAGAAGCGATTGCTTTGAAAATCGGTTTACTTGTCATATATTTAGGAACCTCCTTTAAATTGTTTTTTTAAGTCATTATTTAAGCTTACCAAGCTTTGATTTATCGGCAATAACTATAAGCTTCATATTGCTTTCGAGCGGCATATTCGGGTCAACAAGTGTATCAACTCTATCGTTTGATTTTATCGCTACAACATTAAGCGAATATTTTTTTCGAAGATTAAGCTGTGCAAGGCTTTTATCAAGCCATTCTTCCTTAATATCAAGCTCTACCATTGAAATATCGCTTGTAAGCTCAACCATATCTATAAAGCCCGAGCTTAAAAGATTTTTTGCAAGGCGTGTACCCGATTCGTTTTCGGGGAATACAACCTTATCTGCACCAACCTTTTCGTAAATCTTCTTATGAATTTCGTTAGCACACTTGGTTATAACTGTATTGACCCCTGCTTCTTTACAAAGTATTATAGCCATAACGCTTGCTTCGAGATTGCTTGCCATAGCTATAATAACCGTGTCAACCTCGCCAATACTTAACTGTTTTATTACTTTAGGGTCGGTAATATCGGCGCATTTGCAAATAGGCAGTTCGGTGGTAGTATTATTTACAATATCTTCATCAACATCTACCGCGATAACCTCTGCACCGCTTGCAACAAGCTCCTTTGCAACTGCGATTCCGTATCTGCCGAGTCCGAAAACGGCATAGGTTTTGTTAATACTCATAATTAAAGCTCCTTATCCAACGCTGATTTCCTCGGTTGGGTTTACAATTATATTTTCATTTTTATTTTTACTCTTAAAAGCAAAGGCTATTGAAATAGGGCCTACTCTGCCGAAATACATAGTGAAAATTATTATTATTTTGCCCCAAATATTAAGTGTTGGGGTAAGACTTCGGGTTAAACCTACAGTTGCGGTAGCACTTACCGATTCATAAAGTATATCCGTTGAATCGGCGTTTGTTACCGCCGCTAAAAGAACGGTTGATAAGAACATCGTAAAAAAAGAAATAACCGTCACCGCGATAGCTTTTCTTATTGCTGTTTGAGAAAGCTTGCGAGAAAAAATATTAACCTCATTTTTGTTTTTTACTACCGATACGGCGGTGCTGATAAGCACAATTACGGTTACGGTTTTTATACCGCCTGCCGTACCTACGGGAGAGCCGCCTATAAACATAAGCAAAAGCGAAACAAGCGAGGAGGCGTTCGTAAAGTTTTCTTGAGGTATGGTTGCAAAGCCTGCTGTTCTTGTTGTAACCGATTGAAAGATACAAGCCTGTATCTTTTCGAAAAGTGAGTAATCCTTTATGGTTTTAGGATTGTTGTATTCAAAAATAAAGAAGCATAATGCACCTGTTAAAATCAAGAAAACAGTTGCGAAAACAGCTATTTTGCTGTGTAATGTCAGAGCGTTCCAAAAACTTATTTTTTGTCTTTTTTTAAGAGCTATAACCCTTATAATATCCCACCATACAATATAACCGAGACCGCCCAAAATTATCAGTAAGCAGGTTATTATGTTTACAGCAGGATTAAGGGCATAACCGCAAAGGCTGTCCTCGGCAATTATATCTATACCCGCATTACAGAACGCCGAAACCGAGTTAAAAAACGAAATCCAGATGCCTTTTGCGCCAAAGCGAGGTACAAAAACCGTCATATAAGCTACTGCACCGATACCCTCGACAATCACAGTGCCTAAAAATACCTTTTTAACAAAGCTTACCATACCCGAAAGGGTGTTAAGGTTAAAGGAGTCTTGGATTAACATTCTTTTGGCAACGCCTATTTTGCGGTGGATTAAAATCATAAAGCCTGAAAGAACGGTAACAACACCCAGACCGCCTACCTGTATTAAAATCAGGATAACTATTTGCCCGAAAATACTCCAGCTTGAAAAGGTGGGGAGTGTTACAAGACCCGTAACACAGCTTGAGGTGGTTGCTGTAAAAAGAGCATCAACATAGGGTACGGGTTTGCCGTTTGCAGAGCTTACAGGGAGTGAAAGCAGAATACTGCCGATAAAGATTACAAGCAAAAATCCAATTAGAATAAATTGCGAGGTCGAAAGCTTGAAACGTGGCTTTTTCATAGTAAGTCTCTTTCTGTTTTTATTTATTGCGGACCGTTTATTACAAGTATATCCTCTTTATTGCCGTTTTCTTTAAATTCTGCTGTACTTAAGCAGAAACGGCGAGGCTTAAAATGCTCGGGATTGTCATTGTGACAGTGATAAGCGCAAAGCAAGGTGCCATCGTGAGCATAAGCAAAGCTGTGATGACCTACACCCCAAAACTTTTCATTTTTATGAAGTATCGGATTTCCCTCATATTTCTTAAATGGGCCGAGCGGGGAAGCGGAGGTTGCGTAACCTACCGAATAGTTAGGATTTCTTGTATGGTTGCAGGAGTAGGAGAGATAATATAGTCCTTTATGCTTTAAAACAAACGGGCCCTCTGCAACCTTGCAATCTATCGTTTCCCAAGGCTCTGAAACCTCTATAAGGCATTCTTCGTGTTCCGAGTCTATACTTAAAAGGTCGTCAGTAAGGGTAGCAACAAAAATTCTGTTACCTCCGCCTAAACGGACATAGTAAAGATAAATTTTGCCGTCATCATCTATTAAAATATGACCGTCAATTGCTTTACCGTCCCGAAGCCATTTCTGTTCTGTTTGGCGGAAAGGGCCTAAAGGACTGTCGGCAACTGCCATAGCAATATGCTCCTCGGCAGTGTATACCATATAAAATTTGCCGTTGTAATATGTAACCTCGGGTGCCCAGAACCACTTTTCGCCGATAACGCCATCACCTTTTTTAAGACAATAGCCTTTGTTTTCCCAAACTTTAAGGTCGCTTGATTCAAATACCTCAAAGCCGTCAATATCGGTGTTAGAAGTGATATATGCGTCTAAGGTATCTTCGGTCTGTTTGGTGCAGTAAAGGTAGTATTTGCCACCGTATGCGAGCAAAAAAGGGTCAGCACCTAAAAAAATAGGATTGTTAAATTCGTTTATCACAATTGTTCATCCTCATAATTATATATATTTATTAAATTGATTGTAACAGAAAAGTCTTATAAAATCAATGCTTTGGTCGAGTATTTAGATATTTGTAGTTTCATTTATGCTACGCACACTGCCTCTTAATACAAGCTTGCTGTTTACGGTAATTTGCTGTTTTGCGCGAAAATATTTATTTTTAAGCTTTTTATTTATAAGGTCAAGCGCTATAAGGCAAAATTCTTTAGCATTTATATCAATAGATGAAAGACCTGTTTCTATATATTCGGAAACCGAAATATTATCAACTCCGATAACCGAAATATCCTCCGGTACGCTGTAACCGTATTCTTTAAGCTTCTTAATTACTCCGAAAGCAATATAATCATACCCACATATAATCGCAGTAGGAATTTGTCGGGAGTTTATCATCTGCTCAACGCAGTCTTCTCCTGCTTTTTCAAAACGAAACTCACTTGCAAAGCTTTTGCATTCATAACCCATAATTTTTTCTGTAGCATCTTTAAAAACCTTTTCTCTGCCTTTGGTTAAAGATTCTCCCATAAACATAAGGTTTTTATGACCTAATTTTTTAAGCGTTTCTACCGATTCGTGAATGACCTCGTTGCTGTTTGTTTTAATGGAGTCAACATTATCGTCATCGCTTGAAAAAATGGAAATTATAGGTATGTCATAACCTTTTTTTAGTTTCGTTTTAAGATTGAAGACTATAATGCCGTCAACCTTTAAATACGATGCAAAATACTCAATAAGCTCTGCTTGCTTTGAGGTGGAAAAATTATCGGCTGAAACAATGGCTATACCGTTTTGTTCCTCTATCATATTTTGAAGCATTACAACAAAATTTGTATAAAAACTGCTGTAAAGTTCAGAGCAGATTATTGCAATTATTTTTTTTGAATACTTACCTTTAAAAAACTTTCCGTAACAGCCGTATTCCTTTGCAATATTAAATATATGATTTTTGGTTTCTTCGCTTACATCATCAGCTTCGGCAAATGCCTTTGAAACGGTTGAAACAGAAACATTTGCAAGTCTTGCAAGCTCTTTCATTGTCATTTTTTACCGCCTCCATAATTATAATGATTATAGAAAGTCGAAACACTGAAAAAGTGTTTCGATAAGCCGATTTTATCGGCTTAAACAAAATTGAATTACAGAAAATTCAATTTTGTCTATATTCATTGCAATGGGCTGTCACAAATTTTCTTTAAAAATTTGTAACAAAATCAAAGATTTTGTGTCGAAATAGTGTAAATCACACTATTTCGACTTTCTATAACCATTATAATGATTATTATATTTTCAAAAAGAAGCAAAGTCAATTGTTTTCGAAAAAGTTTCGATTGGAGTTTAGTTGATTTTTTCGCTTAATATGTTATATTGGGTTTAGGGTGGTATAAAAATGAATGAAATTTCACAAAAAAAGCTGATACTCGGCAGGCGTATGTATATGTTAGAGGCTATGCTGGAGTATTTGATTTCAATATTGGTTGCAGGCTCTTTTCTTGCAACCATTACAAAGGAGCTAAAGTTTTCCGATAGCTTGACCGGTATACTTTCCTCAATAATATCACTTGGATGTTTGTTTCAGCTTATTTCAATGTTTATAAGGAAAAACAAATTTAAAAAATTTGTTATAACTATGAGTATACTTAATCAATTGCTGTTTTTGATTTTGTATATCATACCGCTGTTAACGGGTGCCAAAACCTTTAAGACCTTCGCATTTGTATTTGCTATTATTTCGGCGTATCTTATTTACAATATAGCGCATCCCAAAAAGATAAATTGGCTTATGTCCTTGGTTGAGGATAACCACCGAGGTATTTTTACTGCCAATAAAGAGATAATTTCGCTTGTGTGCGGAATGGTGTTTTCCTTTTTGATGGGTGCTGCGGTAGATTATTTTGTAGACAAAGGTGAAATACGAATAGCCTTTATAATAACTGCGGCGGTTATGCTTGTTATTTCTGTACTGCACACGCTTACAATGCTTTTTACGCCTGAAAAAACCAACGAAATAAAGGAAAAGAAAAATATAGGCAAAATTATAAAATCGGTTGTTGGCAACAAAAAACTGATTATGGTAACGGTTGTATTTATTCTTTATAATGTAGTTACCTACTCAACAACTCCTTTTTACGGTACATATTTTATAAAGGAATTGGGCTTTAGCCTTAAAGAAACAACCCTGCTTGCAACAATAGGAAGTGTTTCAAGGGTTTTAGTATCGCGCTTTTGGGGTAGGTACGCCGATAAGCATTCATTTGCGGTTATGATGGAAAGATGCCTTTTGGTTTTGGCATTGTCATACATCTGCATAACCTGTGCCAATCCTTACACCGGTAAGGTGGCGGTAGCATTATATTATATTTTCCACGGTATTGCCTTGGGCGGTATTAACAGCGCGGTTATCAATATGATTTTTGATTATGTGTCACCGGAGCTTCGTGCAGATTCTTTGGCGATTTGTCAGGCGGTTGCCGGTATATTTGGATTTTTAACAACACTGCTTGTAAGCCCGTTGATAATGCTTGTTCAAAGTGGTGGCAATAGTATTTTCGGTATTACGGTTTATGCACAGCAGATACTGTCTCTTGGCGGAATGATTATAACTATAATTGCAGTTCTGTTTGTAAGATTTATGATTGTTAAAGGTCATAGGAGGAGTTAAAATGAATAAGATAACAGTAGACTTCAACAAGGAAACAAGAGCAATAAAGCCTATGCACTCAACCAATAACGGGCCTGTTAAGGGCGCTGGCTTCGGTGGGCAGAAAACAAGTATACCAGAGTTTTGGAAACAAGCGGGAATACCTTATGCCCGTAATCACGATGCTGCTTTTTGTGCAGCTTACGGCGGCGAGCATACCGTTGATATAACCAACATTTTTCCTAATTTTGATAAAGACCCTTATGATGAAAACTCCTATGATTTTATTGTTACCGATGAATATATAAGATTTACTCTTGAGTGCGGAACGCAAACATTCTACCGTTTAGGTCAGAAAATAGACCATAGAATAAAAAAATACGACCCCATACCGCCTAAAGATTTTAAAAAGTGGGCGGTTATTTGTGAGCATATAATCCGCCATTATAACGAGGGTTGGGCAAACGGCTTTAATTACGGTATTGAGTATTGGGAAATTTGGAATGAGCCTGATTTAGACTCCGAAACCACAACAAATAAACGCACCTGGACAGGAACTGATGAGCAGTTTTTTAAGCTTTATGAAACTGCGGCAATTCATCTTAAAAACTGTTTCCCGCACCTTAAAATCGGCGGTCCTGCCTGCGCTTTCCGTGAGCCTTGGTTATATAAATTTTTAAGCTATATAACTGAAGATAATAAAAAAGTACCGCTTGATTTCTTTTCTTGGCATTGCTATGGCTCAACACCCGAAAAGATGTTCAACCGCAGTATGCTTGTAAGAAATAAGCTTAACGCATTCGGATATACCGAAACAGAAAGCATTTTAAATGAATGGAATTATATTAAAAGCTGGGATGAGTTTGTTTATTCGGTAAAGCATATAATTTCCATAAAGGGTGCGGCGTTTACTGCGGCTTGTATGTGCGGGGCACAGTCGCTTACCGATATTGATATGCTTATGTATTACGATGCAAGACCTTGTGCTTATAACGGATTGTTTGATTTTTATACCAAAGAGCCGTTGAAGGGCTATTACCCATTCAAGATGTTCAATACTCTGTATAGCTTGGGCAAGGGTTGTGAATGTATCACCGAGGGTGATAATATTTATGCCGCAGCCGCTAAAAACGATAATGGCGATACGGCAATAATGTTCAGCTATTTTAATGATTCGGATGGTTGCACCGATATTAAAACAATAGCTGTGAACGCAGAATACGGCGCAGAAAAATATGAAGTGTTCCTTTTGGATAAGGGTAACGATGCAACATCACAGGGTATTGTAAATAACGGTGAAACATTGAAAATGTATCCAAACACGGTATGCCTTTTAAAATCTGTAAAATAGAGGAGGATTATTATGAATAAAGTAACAGTAGATTTCACAAAAGAGGTTGGTAAAGTAAAGCCGATGCACGCCGTTAATAACGGTCCGCTTCCGGCAAGGACATCGCAGGTCAGAAGCAATATGAATGCGTGGATTGAGGCGGAAATACCCTATGCTCGAAATCACGATGCTGCTTTTAATAATATCTACGGTGGCGATCACACGGTAGATGTAATGAATATCTTCAGGGATTTTGATAAAGACCCTTATGATGAAAATTCATACGATTTTATTGTTACCGATAATTACCTTAAAACCATACTTAATTCGGGAACCAAGGTTTTCTACCGCTTGGGGCAAAAAATAGACCACAGGGTAAAAAAGTACGATTCCATACCGCCTAAAGATTTTAATAAGTGGGCGGTTATATGCGAGCATATTATAAGGCACTATAATGAAGGCTGGGCAAACGGCTTTAATTGGAATATCGAGCATTGGGAAATCTGGAATGAGCCCGATCTTGATATAAACGAGCCTGTAAATAAGCGTTGCTGGGCGGGTACTACCGAGCAGTTTTTTGATTTGTATGAAACTGCCGCAAAGCACCTTAAAAAATGTTTTCCGCACCTTAAAATAGGCGGCCCTGCATTGGCTTCGAAATTAGATTGGGCAGAGCAGTTTTTAAAGGAAATGCAAAAAAGAAATGTTCCTATCGACTTTTTTTCGTGGCATATTTATTGTGATACCCCCGAAAAGGTTATAGCTAAATCAGAACAGGTAAGGGAACTGCTTGATAATAACGGCTATACCGAAACCGAAAGCATACTCAATGAATGGAACTATGTAAAGGACTGGAGGGACCTGTTTATTTACAGCATAGAAACCATTATTTCAATGAAGGGTGCGGCATTTACGGCAGCCTGTATGTTGGCTTCTCAACATTCTTCCATTGATATGCTTATGTATTATGATGCAAGACCTTGCCCCTTTAACGGAATTTTTGATTATTATACCCTTCGCCCTTTAAAAGGCTATTATCCATTTAAAATGTTTACTGCACTTTATAAATTAGGTGAGAGTTGTGAGTGCGTTACCGAGGGTGACGGTATTTACGCCGTTTCGGCAAAGGACGAAAGCGGTAACAGTGCCGTTATGCTTTGTCATTATACCGATGATGATACCGACACGGCCGATAAAATAATAGAGCTTGATATTGAGGGCGGTAAAGCTGAATATCAAATGTATTTGCTCGATAAAGATCATAGCGAACAGCTTATGGGAAATGTAAGTTCAAAGCAAACTATAACACTAACCCCTAACAGCGTTGTGCTTTTAAAATAATTATAAATTAAAACGCGATAAAACCTCAAATTAAGGCTTTTATCGCGTTTTTGTTCGGTTACTCGTCTTCCTTTTCAAATGAGATGATTTCTCCGGTTTCGGCATTTATTTCGTAATCATACTTCATACCGCCAGAGGTAAAATCAATTTCATATTTCAAAATACCGTCATCATTTTCGAGTTTTGATTTAGAAAAGTAAACATCGGTCTCTTTCAAACCTGCGTGTTTGACTGCCACAGTTTTTGCCTGCTCTTCGCTGATTTTTTTGGAAGTGGTATTGGCAGGAGTGCTGCTGTTCTGGGTAGTGTCATTGCCTGCGGAATTATTGTTATCTTTTCCGTCAAGCTTATCCATAGCAGAATCGGCACCCGATTCTAACTGCGAAACACCGTTGCTGATATCATCCTTCATATCAGAGCTTCCATTACAACCTGCAAAAAGCACTGTGACAGCAAAAATACAAATCATTAAAAGAATTTTTCTCATAAAATAACCTCCCGTAATATTGTTTTCATTATTTTATTAAATAAAACGGAAAGTTTTGGAAAAATTTAATCGCGGTCTTTATCGTGGGAGATAATATCACCCGTTTGGGCGTTTATTTCGTATTCATATTCGAAACCGCCGTAAGAAAAATCAACCTCGTATTTTATTATACCGTCATCACGGTCAAGGTCGGCATCGATATACGGCACATCTTCAATTTTTAGATTTGCATGGTTTAAAGCAATCTCTTTAGCGCGTTCTTGCGAAATAACCTCTGTTACCGGTTGAGACTGAAGCTGTCCGTCCTGTGTTACGGCGTTGTTATTTCCAAGACCTTTTTCTATTATATCATCCTCGCAGCCTACAAGCGCCAACGCTAAAACTAAAACAGAAATTAAAAGAACGATTTTTTTCATAAAACATTTCTCCTTTTTTATTTCGATATTAATAACAGTAAGGGGTACAAAACTTTTCTATTCTGTAACCTTGAAAACAAAGATGCGCTACCATTACGATAGCGCATCTTCTAAATTTTTTCAATAAGATTAGATTTCGGCGCCATTCATTATATTTGATATAATAT
>JAZSKL010000222.1:0-14571 GCA_045534855.1 Acutalibacteraceae bacterium | reverse complement strand
TGCTTGCCCAAAAGGGAGAAAATGTAAAAAACATTAAGTTGAGACTTAAATATTTAAGCCGTGATTTAAACAATATTTCTTATGAGGAAGCTGCAGAAAAGCTTAAAAGAAACGAAAACTATGAAGTTTTGAGTGAAGAAGATTTTGAAAAGGCAAAGCAGCGTCTTACCGAGCTTAACCAAATAGGAATTGAGCTTTCGGGTGAGCTTTCTGCGGCGGCTACCGAGCTTAAAGCACAGCTTGAAAAATCCAAAGACCCTGAAACACTTGAAAAGCAAATCGCCGAAATCAAAGAACGCATAGCTTCAATGGAGCAGTATTATAACGCGGCAGATATTGCAAAGCAGGTGCTCGAAGAAAGCTTTGGCGAGGTAAGACGTGGCTACGGAAGCATTTTAGAGGAAAAGACTTTAGAAATATTTACAAGACTTACAGGCGGCAGATACCGCAATATAAACATTTCCAAATCGTTGGAAATAGAAGCTGAAAATATCGATACATTTGGCACTCACAGCATTGAATATTTAAGCCAAGGCACAATCGACCAGGCATATTTAAGCTTACGAATGGCGGTTGCATCGCTTATGTTTGAGAATGAAGCTTCGCCTATTTTCCTCGATGATGTTTTAGCGCAATATGACGATAAGCGTTGTAGGATCGCATTGGAGTTTTTAAAGGAATTTTCCAAAAAAACACAAATTACGCTTTTCACCTGCCATAAATCCATTTATGATACAGCAAAAGCGCTTAATGCTGAATGTAAAAATCTAAAATAACAACATAAAAAGTAGCATCATTGGATTAGTTATTCCAATGGTGCTACTTTTTCTAATCAACTTTAATTTTATATTGCAATGGCGTAATACCGTACTTTTTCTCAAAGCGAGTCAAAAAATATGACTGCGAGCAATAATTAAGCCGAGTATTCTAAAGTTTGATAAGTGCATAAGCGCGCGGTTTTGAAAAATCAACCTCTACAAAACCGTCATTTACGTTTACATTTACATCCGCATTGCTTACCAAAACCGAAGCATCACACTTTTTAACAGGTGCTTTAATTACCGTTTTTGAGTCTTCTGTAACCTCGCGGAATAAAAGCAGATATTTGGGTGACTTTTCATCTGAAATTAAAAATCCGGTAAAGCTTCTGCCACAAGGCAGGTCGCCTATCGGCATAACATCGCATTTGCTAAATTCTTCTTTAAGCGATTTCCAAACAGGCATTATCCTTTTAAGCTCATCTATTCTCTTTTGTGGTAAAAACTGAAGTTCCATCCAGAAAAGCGGATTTGAAAGCATAGTTATCGCAAAAAGATAATCCATATCATACAAGCTCGGCACAAACGGGTCGTTTTGCTGATAACACTCGGTAAAAAGGTCAGGATTTACAAGCTCAAACTGAAATTTTGAGGTTGGGATATACCTACCGATAGACCAGATATTACGCAAAACTCTATGCGGAAACGAATTGGCACTATGGGTATAGCGGTTCTCAACAAACACCGTTCCGTACTGCCTTGCGCACAAATAATTTATGCGGTCTTCTCTTGTAACATCAAGCTGAACGGCAACATCTTTCCCGAAAGAATACACATACTGCAAAAGCTCTATAAAGCGATCACGCTCTATATCGGAGTGTATCCAGTACATATCAAGCTTAAAGAAGCGTATTCCCCACTCCTCGTAAGCCTTACGCAAAACTGCCTTGTCACGCTCAAGCAGAGCAAAATTGCCGTGGCTGTCGGGTGCCAACCAAAGACCAAGTTTTACATTTTTAGCCTTTGCATAATCGGCAATCTCACGCATACCGTTCGGAAAACGCTCTTTTGAAATTTCCCAAAAATCGCCGTTAAAGCAACGCTTTCCGTCTGCATCCAATATTTTAGGGTCATAAGTACCGCCCTTTTGCCAGCCGTCATCAATCTGAACAATATCAACGCCTATTTTCTCGGCCGCATCAATTTCACGCATTACAAAATCTCTGCAAACGCGTGAAGTACCGTTCATATCACCCCAGGTGTTTGACATATCGACCAAAGCTTCAGCATTTCTTGCGTGGCGGTAATAATTACGGCAAAGTGCCACGCACTCGCCATTTTTGCAAAAACCTAACGCCAAGCCGTTACTGCCGTTTTCTACCGTTACAACGCCCTTTTTAATATTAAGCACAGCCGTTTGGTAATCGGGTGTTTCGGATATAATTACAATGGCGTTACCGTCCTGCGGGTTTTCTAAAAAGAATATTTCACCGCACTTTTCCGAAAATAGACTGCGTGCAAACAAATAGCTTTCATCCGCATTTGTAAGCGTATCATTATCATCGGTAAAGGCGTTTAGTTTTACATTCTTAATTATCCAATGCTCACCCTGAAGTTCAAGCAATTTTTCCTCACGGTAATCAGGCATATAAACAAGCGGCAAATCATCCCAAACGCAGTAATGACGTACACCGCACTTGCCCGTTGCCTTAATTTTCAAAAATTGCTTTGAAAGACCGTCACAATTATCAGTTTCGGCTTGCGCGCTTTCCACATCCAAAAAGTCGAAAGAAAACAGGTCTGTTTTAATATTAAGTACCCCGTTTTTAACAGTATACAAGCAGTTGTTTGACATAATATCACCCTTTTAATTTAAAAATCTATATGCTTACCTGAAACAAAAACATCGGTAACCAAAATATCGTCATCAAATACAACTATATCAGCATCGTATCCTTCGGTTATTACCCCTTTTTTGACACCGAGTATTGAAGCCGGCACTTCCGTCAACATTTTTACAGCATCGCTAACGCTTAAAAGACATTCCTTAACAACAAAACGTATAAGACGGTCTGCAGTAGCAACACTTCCCGCAAATGCAGAGCGGTCACGAAGCTTGCAAACACCGTCCTCAACGATAAAATGCGTACCGCCCGTAAAGCCCTCTTTAATATCCGTACCTGCAATTTCAAGGCTATCGGTAATAAAAGCTACCTTATCTGTACCCTTGATTTTAATTATCATTTGCACCAATTCTTTCGGTAAATGCCTGCCGTCTGCAATTATTTCAACCAAAAGCTCATCCATTAAAAATGCGCTTTCTATAACGCCAAGACTTCTGAAGCCCTTATCCCTTGTAACGGTTGAAGTGCAAGAATATAGATGTGTAACAAGATTACACCCATTTTTTTGAGCGCGCATTATATCCTCATATTTAGCATCGGTATGACCTGCAGATGCTATAATATTGTGACTTGTTATGTATTTGCAAAAAGCACCGTCTGCATCATTTTCGGGAGCATAAGTCCAGCGTTTTATATACTTTCCATACTGCTCAACAAGTGTTTTATACTCGCTTTCTATGGGCGCTGTTATAAAATCAGGGCACTGCGCACCGCACTGATTTGCCGAAAGATACGGTCCCTCAATATGAGCGCCCAAAACATTATTAAGGCATCTTCCGCTTTTAATTGCTGCCGCAATATCTGCTACTGATTTTCTAATTTCGGCAAAGGGTGACGCCGAAACAGTAGGAAGTATTGTTGTTGTGCCGTATTTCAAATGGAAATTGCAACCGTTTACAACATCATCCTCCGAGGAATTTAAAAAGCAATAGCCCCCTGCCCCGTGTGTATGAATATCTATAAATCCGGGGGAAACATAAAGCCCTGTGTAATCAAATTCAAAATCACACGCTTTTTCCTGCTTGGTAACTTCCGAAATCTTACCGTCAGTTATATACACAAAACCGTCAAAAATGCCGTTTGGTATTATTATTTTATCGCTTTTAATTCTTGTAATCAAAGAAGCCATAACAACGCCGCACTTTCTGAATCAAGATATAAAACCGAATTAGGCTGTTTACGAAGTATTGTAGCAGGACAATGCTCACCTATTTCACCGCAAACCGATTCCTTTACAGCCAATGCCTTTGTCGGTCCGGGAACTATGCAAAATAAATAAGGTGCTTTAACAAGTGCAGGTACCGTAAGTGTTAAGGCATACATCGGTACATCCTCAATAGCCTTAAAGCAGCCGTCATTAACCTGTTGATTGCGGCATATCTCATCAAGCTCTACCTTTTTTACGGTCTGCTTATCATTAAAATCAGCAACACCCGGGTCGTTAAATGCAATATGACCGTTTTCGCCTATTCCAAGTACCACAATATCAACGGGATTATCGTTTAAAAGCTTTGCATACCGCTCACATTCCTTTTGAGCATCATTTGCCGTACAATCAATATAGTTTACAGAACGAAAATTCACCTTATCGAATATATGCTCACGCAAAAAATTACCGAAGCCTTGCGGAGCATCCTTTGCAAGACCTATATATTCATCCATGTGGTATGCGTTTATACGTCCCCACTCAATGCTTTTATCGTTTACAAGAGCCATCAAAACATCATTTTGAGACGGTGCCGCCGCAAAAATCATATTTATATACGGCTTTTCTTTTAAAAGCTCGGCTATTTTATTTGATATATCCCTTGCTGCCGCCTCACCCATAAGAGTACGGTTTTCAAAAATCTTAACGGCAAGATTATCCTTTTCAATTTTTTTCATTTAGACACCCTCAATTTATTTCGCTTAAAATTCCCTTGATTTTATCCACAGCATCGCAAAAGGCAGTTTTCGGGTCCGGATATTTAAAGGGATTATCAAACTGCTTTCCAACCAGCGAATTAAGCCCCGAAAAGGTTTGCAAATGAGGTTCTAAGGTGATGAAAGTATCCTTTTTCATATCCTCTGCAAAATCCTTTAAAACGGAGCTGATATTTGCCTCACCTTTACCCGGAGGCACAATCGCACCTGCCGATAGCGCATCCTTAATATGGAAATACTCAATATGCTCACGCAATAAATTATAAGCGTGGGGATACGGTTCATAACCGTCCACAACAAAATTTCCCATATCAAAAACGCATTTTATGCGGTTTTTAAAATGTGTTGCAAGCTCAAGGCATCTTTCGGGACTTTCGCCGTATATCAGCGCTTCGTTTTCGTGGCAGAGTGTAACATTGCTTTCTTCGGCAAGCTCTATAAGGCGCTCAACCGCCTCAAAAACCTGTTGAGTGCAATCCTCTATTTTTTTGTTTTCAGGTGCGTAAAAGCTGAAGAAGCGTATATTTTCAACACCGAAATAATTAGCCGTTTCAAAAACACGTTTTGCCTTATCAAGATGAGCATTTAAATCATCATCAAGAGTGATTTTACCAAGGGGTGAACCTATTGCCGAAACACCTATACCGTAATGCTCCAATTTAGATTTAACATCACTTACATCATCGGCAGAAAGGTCGGCAATATTCACCTTATTGATAAATCTGAGTTCAATAAAATCTATACCAAAGCCCTTAAGTCCTTCAAGCTGCTCGGTAAAATCATCGGCATATTCATCGGCAAAAGCAGATAAAATAAACTTTCCCATTAAACCTCATACTCCGTCACTTTTTCTTCATTTCCGCTAATTAAAGAGCGGTTAATTGCATTGATGACAAAAACAGGTGCAATAAAATCCTTATAGCTTTGTTGCTGTTTTTCACCAAGTAACAATTTATAAAATGCTTCAAATTCAATTCTGAAGCAGGGCGAATCACCCGGTAAATCAATTACCGAGGCATTAGTACCGGAAGATGAATATCTTGCGGCATAATAGTAATAATTTTCCTCAATAAAAAGACCGGTAATATCAAAATCCTTATATCTGAAAACAACATTTAATTTATTGCCGTTTTCAAATGCTTTGACACTTAAAGGATAGTTGCCGTAAACCGACAAAACCATTTCAACCAAATGCTGAGAATAAAAGAAAATATCACCGTAAGCGTTTTTCATTGATATGGGGGCACGCACAAATCCGCCAACGGTCTCTCCCCCTACATTCTTTTTATGTTCCTTTTTGAGTCGTTCAATAAAATCAGCATATTTACAGCAAGAACCGCCTGTTACACGTACATTGGCATCCTTTAGTTCCTGCATAAATTTTACTGCCTCTGCTTCATCAATGGTTATAGGCTTATCAATAAACATGGCGGGTGTTGAAGTGATATAAGGAGCGGCGTATTTATAGTGATTATCACCGTGACGGGCAGTAACTATTACACCGTCAACCTTGCCGACAGCCTCATCATAGCTTGACATAACCGGCACACCGAACTGTTTGTTCAGTTTTTTTGATAGAACATGAGATACACTGTGTACACCGACCACCTCAATTTCAGGATATTTTCCCTCTTCAATAAATTTAAGAAATGTATTGGCGTGTGAATTTTCACAGCCTAAAATTACTACTTTTTTCATTGTTTTTACCTCAGTAAATAAGCGGCAACGGATTATCCGCATGAACCTTATCGATAATTGCAATAATCTCGGTTGCCATCTGCGCTGTTACACGCATCGGTTTATTTTCGGTAATGGCATAATATATATCCTTATAAATCTCGGTAACGGCAGTTGTAAACGCACCGCCTGCATCCACTTCGCCTGTTTCCTCGTGCTTAATAAGCTGTTCACCGCAAAATATAGGTTCGCCGTTTTCATCCTGCAAAAATGTTTCTATAACAGGTCTTTCAGGGTTTTCACCGTCTTTTATATATGTATATTTGTACTCTCCAAATGTGGTGATAAATGTTCCCCTTGAACCGAGTATTTTAATATTTGACGGTGCATAGGCATCATTGGAATTAACCTCGATATCAATAAAAGGCTTGTCAACCGCTTCAATAATTATTTTCGCACAGTCATCCGAGTCACCGCTTGTAAGCGCTGTTGAAAGGCGCGAAAAGGCAACCCTTGCTGTTTTATCAAAGTCAATAAGTCCCAAAGCAATACCAACAGGATGCGGTCCTGTGTTATAAACACCTCCGGCAAGCTTCTTTTGAAGCGTTTGCCAGTCCCAACGGCGCGAAAAGCCGTTATAAGCAATATTTATCTGCTTAATATCGCCGAGCACACCGCTTTCCATTACCTCTTTTGTTTTAAGATAAAACGGTGCAAAAAATCCTTGTTGAAAAACAGCAAGCAAAACATTATTTTCTTTTGAAAGCTTTATAAGCTCTTCGCACTCATAACGGTTGCGTGCAAAAGGCTTTTCAACCAACACATTAAATTTGTGCTGTAAAAGCTCTTTTGTAATTTCATAGTGCATTTCGGAATATGAAGCGTTTACCACCAAATCTATATCATCAAGCCCAAAAAGCTCGGTATAATCCGCAAAGGTCTCACAACCGGGGTATATCTCCTTTGCAACATTTCTGCGGTGTTCATCTGTATCCACAACATATTTTACATTATAATATACATTACTTTCCGAACGGTAAAAAAGACCATGGATATTCTTTCCGCTTCTTCCTTGTCCAATTATTGCCAAATTAAGCTTTTTCACAGCTAAATCCTCCCTTTATTTTTTTATATTTAAAGAATAACCCATCAGCATAATAAAGTACATAGAAAAATCTATACAAAAACATTGCAAATTATGAACTTTTTGTTATAATAGTTTTGGGTGATAATATGGAATATACTCCTTTTAACAGGTATCTTGACGGCTTATTTGTAGAGCATCACACCAAATACAGCCCCACAAAGGATTTATTATATATGCATACTCACAATGAATATGAGTTGCTTTATATAATAAGCGGTGACGTAACCCACGTTATAGAGGATAGAAAATACAAACTCAAAAAGGACGATTTGGTTATTATCAGACCAAACGACTATCATTTTATTCAAATAGACTCCTCTGCCGACTATGAACGTTACGACCTTCTGTTTACTCCCGAAAAGCTTGGGATTACAAACATTGATTTTCTGCCAAAAAATTTAGATATAATAAATTGTGCCGATAAGCCGATATTAAAGGAAATTTTCAAAAAAATTGACTATTATCAATCCTTTATGACAAATGATGAGTTAAGAGATGTCATATCGTTAATGCTTAAGGAGCTTTTTTATAATTTGAAATTTTCTGCGGTTGAACAGAATAACCCGCAAAATATTCATCCTGTAATCAGTAAGGCGTTAGAAAATATAAACACCTCGCTTTTTACAATTAAAAGCATAACCGAAATCGCCGAAAAGCTTTATGTTACCGAAAGCTACCTATACCGCATTTTTAAACGAGAGCTTAAAACAACACCGCTTAAATACATAACCGAAAAGCGCCTTATAGCGGCTCAAAATCTTATAATCCAAGGCGAGATGCCTACGCATATATACAGTGAATGTGGTTTTGACGATTATACTTCATTTTACCGTAGTTACATAAAATTCTTCGGCTATCCCCCATCAAAAGAAAAAAAGGAAGATAAATTATAAAGCCATATATTTCGGGGCGTTTTTTCGCCCCGAAATTATTTTAAAAAAAATTTTAAAAAATTTAAAAATAATTGTTGACATTTGCTTTGTATTGTGGTATTATAATCAGGCGCGATAAAGAGTGCCGAAAAAAATCAAATACATAAATGCGAGTGTGCTGGAATAGGCAGACAGGCACGTTTGAGGGGCGTGTGTCAGTGACGTATGGGTTCAAGTCCCATCACTCGCACCAAAGCATTCAAACCCGAACCTTTTACCAATCGGTGAAACGTTCGGGTTTGTTGTTTTCTTAAAAGATGTTAAATAGCCTTTGTTTGTGGCAGTACAGAGTTTGTTGCTCTATATTTCCACTTCTTCGTTTCAATTAATTTTCGTACATAAAGGAGATTTTGAAATGAAGAACACAAAAACAAGGATTATTTTCTTTTCCGTAGCACTTACATATAACTTACTATCGGGATTTTATTTGAGAGAATTTCTTGTTCTCTCTTCCATTCTACAGGTATTCTATCTACTATCGGCTTTGCCGACTTTGTTTTTGACAGTAAAAATTAATACTGTTTATCAATAGACGAAAAATAGTCTTGAAGTGTACATCCAAACTCTTGCTTGAATACACGATAAAATGTTCTCACAGAATTAAACCCACTTTCCAATGCACAGTATGTATGGGTGTTATTTCCCTCTTTCAAAAGTAATAGTGTATATCTTAAACGCAGAATGTTAACATATTGGTTAATACCGACCCCAAAACAATTTTTAAAATATCGGGAAAAATAACTTTGACTGTAACCGAATGTTTCAGACAGTGATTTAAGAGAGATTTTATTTTTGAAATGATTATTCAAATATAATAAAACCCTAGTAGAAAGTTCCGTATCAACAGAACAGTTTGAGGCTTCAAGAAATATGTTTTCTAACACTATCCCTAAAATAACATATAAATATCCTTGGAGTTTTATGTTATTACCATTGTCAGTTTTAATAGCATTAACATAGGTTTTTATTTGTTTAACCGTAGCTTCGTCGCAAATAAACGGATTTTTAACTCGCTTATTTTGTACTGCTAATGAAAATTCCTTACAAATATCCGGTGGTATAATAAGAATACTTGATGTCGAATTACCCACAGAACGAAACATGTGAGCATCATAACTTAAAACTACGGCCATTTGGTCATTTTTTAACAGTCGCCTTTGGGAATTAATACAGGCATAAATTTCTCCCTCATTCACAAAATAAAGTTCAATTTGGGAATGAAAATTAAAATGGCATTGACCGTCTATATTGTCGTTAGTGATTTCCTTATAAAGTTCCTTGCTTCGTTCTCGTTCTATATCAAAATATCTATTCATATATCCCCCAAAACAAAAAATGGCACATTCTTCTCGTTTTTTGACAAGATTGTGTCAAAAATATGTACTATAATTATAATAGCATAAAAGTAAAAAAAGTAAAGGCTTTTCTAAATTTGGAGGTATATGTTTTATGCGTGAAACAATTATAAACGAAATTTGCAAGCAAAAAAATCATTGCAATTATTCGCGGTGCGAATGAGCAGGAAGCAATTGCTGCTGCAAAAGCCCTTTATGAGGGTGGAATAACTTTGGTTGAAATTACATTTAATCAAAAATCACCTGAAACATTCATTGACACTGCTAAAACCATCAAGTCAATCAAAGAACAAATGGGCGATAAAATGCTTGTTGGTGCGGGTACAGTTACTAGTGCGGATTTGGTAAAGATGGCCGCTAATGCGGGTGCTTCTTACATAATTTCCCCAGATACAGATGTAGCTGTTATTAACAAAACCCGAGAGTTAGGTTTAGTTTCCATTCCCGGTGCCTACACTCCTACAGAAGCAAAACAAGCTTACAATGCAGGTGCGGATTTTGTAAAGTTATTCCCCTGTGTAGGAGATGCTCCTGCATACATAAAGGCTGTATGCGGACCTATGAATCATATTCGATTCTTGGCTGTGGGCGGAGTTAACGAGAACAATGCTGCAGAATTTTTAAAGGCTGGTGCTGTAGGTGTCGGTGTTGGCGGTAATCTTGTGAATAAAGATTGGATTAAGTCAGGAGATTATCACAAAATTTGTGATGCAGCAAAGAAGTATGTTACAAATATAAATTCATTAAAATAGAGTATTATTAAGGAGAAAAATATGAAAAGAATTGTTACGTTTGGTGAAATAATGATGCGTCTGAACCCCCAAGGCTATGTTCGTTTTGTTCAGGCGGATAAATTTGAGGCAAGTTATGCAGGCGGAGAGGCTAATGTAGCAGTATCTCTTGCAAATTTTGGTTTTAAGACTGCTTTCGTATCTAAGATTCCTGCTCATGAGATTGGACAATGTGCTGTTAACGAACTTAGACGTTATGGCGTTGACACCGATTATATTGTTCGTGGCGGCGACAGACTTGGTTTGTATTTTGTAGAGAAAGGTGCTTCACCAAGAGCATCGAAAGTAATTTATGATCGAGCTGGTTCTGCAATAGCAAAAGCTACTGCTGCAGATTTTGACTGGAAAGAAATTTTCAAGGGAGCAGATTGGTTCCATTTTACCGGAATTACACCCGCTCTTGGAGGTGAATTACCGGCAATATGTCTTGAAGCCTGTAAAGCTGCAAAAAAACTCGGCGTTAAAATCAGTTGCGACTTAAATTATAGAAATAAACTTTGGTCTCGTGAAACTGCAAGAGAGGTTATGTCTAAATTAATGCCTTATGTTGATGTATGTATTGCCAACGAAGAAGATGCAAAAGATGTTTTTGGAATAGAAGCTAAAGACACAGATTTAAATGCCGGAAAGGTAAACCACGACGGATATATCAGCGTAGCCTGTCAGCTTACAGAAAAATTTAATTTTGAAAAAGTTGCAATTACACTTCATGGAAGTATTTCTGCATCTGATAATCAATGGGCGGCTATGCTTTACAGTAATGGTGAAGCATTCTTCTCTCCTACGTATAATGTTCACATCGTAGACAGAGTAGGCGGCGGTGATAGTTTTGGGGCTGCTCTTATTTACTCATTACTTTCTGATTACGATGAGCAGAAAGCTATCAATTTTGCAGTTGCATCATCCTGCCTCAAACATAGCATAGAGCACGATTTTAATCTTGTCTCCGTAGCTGAAGTTGAATCACTTGCAAAGGGCAATGCTTCAGGACGAGTTCAACGATAGAATCAAATAGAGGCATTGATAGAATTATGAAAAAACGTACTTATTTAATTGATTACAGAAAAAATTGTTATAAAGCCAACCTACATTGTCATAGTACAATTTCTGACGGTGTTATGACACCTGAAGAATTGAAAAAGAACTACAAGAGTCGTGGGTACAGTATTCTTGCTTATACCGACCATGAAGTTCTTGTTCCACACAACGAGCTTAATGATGAGGATTTTCTGACATTGCCCGGGTACGAAGTACAAGTATATGGTGATATGGAACTTCCAAAACGGTTGCGCCGTGTCAGCCATATGAATTTCTACCCTAAAGATCCGGAAAATCGTAAGATGCCATTCTATAATTTTGATGATGTTATGCGTCTGGATAAAAAGCCTGATATATCTCAAGCGGTCTATGACGGGGACGGAAATGATTATAAGGAATACTCTGTTGCTGGACTAAATCAACTGATTTCCAAAGGGAAGGATGCAGGGTTTATTGTAAGTTATAATCATCCTACCTGGTCAAAAGAGGATTCGAGTATTTATACCAACCTCCAAGGAATTTTTGCTGTGGAGATATATAATCACGCTGCACAGTTGATGGGACACGATACTTATTGTCCATACATATATGAGGAAATGCTTAGAAATGGGTTAAGGATTGGATGTGTTTCCAACGATGATACCCATGGAGAGTGTGATTTGTTCGGTGGGTTTAATATGGTGTATGCAGATTCACTTACCCACAATTCCGTTATCAAAGCGCTGGAAAATGGTGATTTTTATGCCTCCAGAGGACCAATAATAAATGCACTTTGGTATGAAGATGGAATATTCCATATAGAATGTTCTCCTGCAAAGAGAATCATCATTTCCAACAGTGGCAGACGCGACCCTAAGGTTTCTGTAAAACAGACACAAAGCGGAGAAATTACTTGCGCTGAATTTCCGATTCAGGATATTGATGTTTTTGTGCGATTTACTGTTGAGGATGAACTTGGCAGAACTGCTAACACCCGTGCGTATTGGAGAGAAGAGTTCGAAACAACGCCTCCCGTGGCTTCAAATATCCGTTAAAATTGTATAAGAGGTAACGTATGAGGAAATATCCATTTCCCAAAAATAAAGTGCTCGTTTCAGGTCATAGGGGCGAAAGCTGTTTTGGCTTAGAGAATACCATGTGCTCTTTTCGGCGAGTGCTGGAACTTGGCGTAGATATGATTGAAACGGATGTTCATATGACCGCTGACGCGGTGAACTTATCTTAATGCACGATGATTGTGTCGACCGCAATAGTAATGGTATTGGCAAAATCAGGGATCTTAATTTAAAAGAAATTCGAAGAATGGATGCCACGATGATCCTGAAGCAATGTTAGAACATCTTCGAAAAAAAAATTACATGAATAATATAGCATATGTATAAGGAGTAGTATCAATGAAAATTACAGAAGTTAATACATACTTTGTCCGTCCCCGTTGGGGATTTGTGGAGATTAAAACCGATGCAGGTTTAGTCGGTTGGGGAGAAGCAGTGCTGGAGGGGCATGCGGGAACCGTTCTTGCCTGTGTTCAAGAATATAAGGATTATCTTATTGGCGCTGACCCAGCTGATATTGAAGGCATATGGTCCACCATTTACCGTGCTGGATTCTACCGTGGCGGCGGTGTGCTGATGAGTGCACTGTCAGGTATCGACCAAGCGCTTTGGGATATTAAGGGTAAGGTTTTCGGTGTGCCTGTATATGAGCTTATGGGCGGTAAGTGCCGCGACAGAATGAAGGTTTATTCGTGGATTGGCGGCGACCGTCCGTCTGATGTGGGAAATGCTGCAAAAGAAAAGATGGAACAGGGTTTCAAAGCCATAAAGATGAATGCCACAGAAGAATTACAGATGATTGACAGCTATGATAAAATTGATGCAGTTTTAGAGCGAGTTGCCGCTATCAGAGAGAACTGCGGCAAATATTTCGGTATAGCGATAGATTTTCACGGAAGAGTGCATAAACCTATGGCAAAAGTGTTGGCAAAAAAATTGGAAGAGTTTGACCCTATGTTTATTGAAGAGCCAGTGCTTTGCGAAAATATGGAAGTGTTTAAAGAGATTGCATTAAGCTGTAATATTCCGATTGCAACGGGCGAAAGACTTTTCTCTAAATATGATTTCAAACGTCTGTTAGAATTTGGCGGAGTGGATATTATACAGCCCGACCTGTCGCATGCAGGCGGTATTACCGAGGTTAAAAAAATTGCCGCAATGGCAGAGGCGTATGATGTGGCTTTAGCACCCCATTGTCCCTTGGGACCAATAGCGCTTGCGGCATGCCTTAATGTTGATGCCACAAGCTATAATGCTGTAATTCAGGAGCAGAGCATAGGAATTCATTACAATGTTGGCAAAAGTGTGCTTGATTATGTTAAGAATCAGGATGACTTTAAGTTTACAGATGGATTTGTAGATTTGCCGAAGAAGGCAGGACTTGGCGTAGATGTAAACCGTGATCTTGTAATCGAGGAAAACAAAAATCCGCATAATTGGAAAAACCCTGTTTGGCATCATGCTGACGGTTCGGTAGCGGAATGGTAAGTTTTATAAAGCAAGGTGTATACTAAGGGAAAATTAAAAATTGGTTGGGCAGAAGAAAGTCTGGTAGTGAAACAGAGAACGCACTGAACAATTTGCTTAGAGCAATAGAAGAAGGAATTACAACTTCAACCACTAAACAAAGAATGATTGAGTTGGAGCCGACGAGAGATGAGATTAAATTAAAGCTCATCAAGGAAGAAATGAAGAAGCCCACCATTACGAAAGAGGGCTTAGTATTATGGCTCAGGCATATTCAAAGCATGAGCCTCAAAACGAAGGAACACAAACAGAGACTGATTGACATTTTTGTGAACGCCGTATATCTTTACGACGACAAGTTAGTCATAACATTTAATTATAAGGGAGCAAGCAAAACCGTAACCTTAAAAGAGGTAAACGGTTCGATTATAGAATGCTCAGGTGCACCAAAAAATTCGACAAGTTTCGACTTGCCGCATTTTTTTATCCAAGCCGCAGGCTTCGTATATCATCCCCGCGCGAAG
>JAZSKL010000152.1:0-7083 GCA_045534855.1 Acutalibacteraceae bacterium | reverse complement strand
GTCTTCCTAAGACCGCTTGGCCTCCGACTTGGTGCTTACAAAGCTGTTTAAGCAAAGTAAATCCGGCGGCGAGGCAACCGTACAATGTATAAAGGTTTGTGAGCATTGCGTTATAAGACCGCAGTTTGATACAGGGCTTCATTATTATCCTGTTTCATTATTTGCGTGGGACAGAAGAGGCAGGCTTATATACGGTAACAGCGAGGTAACATATTTGATTCCTAATCAGATTGCAATTAACCGTATGATAACCGCAAATGTATGGTCTTCTATGACATCGGGTATGCCGATAATGGTTGTAAACGGCGATACTGTCGGCGAAAATGTTACCAATGAGCCGGGTCAGATATTAAGGGTTTACGGTTCTAACGAGGATGTTTCGGGTGCGGTTCATTATGTTACACCGCCTGATTTTTCTTCTGCTTTCTCACAGAATATAAATGACCTTATTGAAAACACCCTTACTCAAAGCGGCGTAAACGAAGCCGCCCGAGGTGACAGCAGACTTAATAATGCCACTGCGCTTATAAATTTGAGAAACGCCGCAACACTTCCTTTAAAGCTTGTACAAAGCCGATTTTTCACATTTATTGAAGATATTTCAAGAATATGGGTGGATTTTTGGATAACCCATTACGGAAACCGCCGTATAAAAATGGTGGATGAAAACGGAGTATGGTATCTGCCGTTTAATGCCGAAAGATATTCTAATTTACATATTATTGCTAATATTGATGTTGGAACACCTAACAGTTATGAACCAGATGAAAGCATTAAACTTTTGACCGACCTTTACGAAAAGGGTATTATTACCAAAACACAGTATCTAAAAAGGCTTCCTAAAGGTATAATTCCAAAGCTTTCGGAATTACTGCTTGAAATAAGCGATGATGCAGTTAAGGAGGAGAATGATGAACGGATATGATATATATTTACGCGCGCTTTCGCTTTTAGGCTATAATAACCGTTTTAATAATGCATCGGATTCGGAGCATCTGTTGAGACGTGCACATACTGCAGTTTGCGAAATTTGCGCTGATTTAGATGTACAGTCTCCTGAAGTTGTAACCGATAAAATCGAAGCCTCTGCAAAGGCGTTAGAGGTAATGCCTTACGGTGTTGCAATGCTTTTGGCTCTTTCCGAGGGCGATGCTGCTTCAAACCGATTTTTTGCTGAAATGTATAATGCAAAAAGAGCTGCTGTTAAAGCTTGTATTTCTTATGTTTCCGATGTACTTCCTGTAGATGATGGCGGGACGGTGTAGTGTATGAAATATTCATATATAAAGGAAAAAAATGATAAGAAAATTGTGATTTCGGCGTTTGACAGCGGCGTTTTATCGGATGAATTTGATGCAAACGGGGTAGAGGAATGCAATAATATGTGGTTTAAAAACGGAGCATTAACCACTCGTACGGGTCTTTACCGTAAAAACGGGGATTTTGTATTTGTACCTGACAGATCTGAATATATTGAGCAACCGCCAAAAAACAGCGGTGTGCGCTTTAATATGAACGGATATGAATACGATGTAGTTTCCGTAATGGTAAGTGATGCGATGTCGTATTATAAGCTGTGTATATTTTTTGCAGACTCTGACGGCAGGATTATAAATGCAAACGAGATTAAATATTCCCGTATAACCGATGATGAATTTTACGTTCCTCAAAAGTATTTCTTTTTTACCGCTTCACCAACCGTTTCAAGCGGACTGTATTTGTTTGTTACTGCGGCAAATATTCATGCTGAAAGTATTTATTCGGTTTATGAATATGTAAGTGAAACATCAAGCTGGCAGTTGCTTGACGATACAAAATATTATACACCTACTTTGTATATAAACGGCAGAGGTTCATCATATATTACTGCAAGTGTTAACGGTATGGCTTCAGAGGAAGAACCAATGTATCTTGAAGAACAGAATATGTTGGGCGGTTGGTTCTATTGTTATTTCAGTTCTGATGGTTATTCTTCCGATTTTAAATTACCGTTAAAGGATTTGGATGATGATACAGTTATTTGCCGTGTTTACAGTAAAGCGGATGCCTATTTTGAATGGGTAATACCGGCAGGAAATACCGAGGCTACTGAAGTTTGCGCAGGATATGATATTACATTAAAATGCGACCGAGTATCAGGCGTATTGCAGTTCTTTAATAATGAAGAGGCATTCCCGATATTTAAAACGGTATTTTTTCCGACAAACAATATCCGTGTTATGGCGAAAAAATCTCTGCCTTTGGGAGAAAAAAGTGTAATAGGCTCAAGCTTTGCCGAAAGCTTTGGCTCAAGGATTTATGTAGGCGGAAATAATGTGAATGCCAATGAGGTTTATTATTCCAGAAGAGAAAATCCTCTGTACTTTACGAAAGGTAACAGTATTAAGGTTGGCAACAGCACAGGCGCGGTCAATGCATTAGTGCAAAGAGCGGGAGATTTATATTTTTTTAAATCGGATGAAGTATACCGTCTTGCAGTAACCGAGGGGAAACAGTATACGGTAAAGGATTTTAATGCGGATGATAATTTAAAGCTTTATCGGGCTGATACCGTAAATTCTATTCTTATCTGCAGCGGAATAGGTTGCACAGACCGTAATTCTTTATTGCTTTGTAACGGCGATGTTATCTGGCGAGGAAATGACGGTAAGGTATATATGCTTAACGCTTCGAAAAATACTGTAATACACATCAGTAAACCTGTTGATAAATTGATTTCGGGCTTTAAAAAGGTTGATTCAACAGCCTTTTATAACGGTTTTTATATTATGTTTTTTAAAAACCGTATTTACTTATTTGATGTTAAAAACAGTACCTCAACAAGCCACACAAAGCCGATTTGGTTTTGCTGGGAGTTGCCGGATGATGTTTTTGTATCTGCTGTGGTTGTCAGAAACGGAAAGCTTATGCTTATTTGTCACGATGAAAATAAATACTGTTTTTATATATCCATGCTTAACGGCGAAGAGGATAATTATGTAATATTTGAGGATAATGCCCCAAAAGAGACTAAACTTTCTGTTTTAAGCGGTTTTACTTCGGCATATTATAATGGTGGAACAGAATATATAAGAAAAAGCTTTGATGGGTTGTTTATGTGTGCAGACTGCAAAGGAAAAATTCATATACTGTGTAATACGGAAGAATTTATATACGATTTTTGTACCGATGATAATTCATATAAGACCGTCCGTATCAATCCTCACATAAAGGGCGAATGCGGAATGAAATTTAAGGTTTGGTCGGATGAAAAATTCAGCGTTTTATCGGCAGTTATAAAATATCGGGAGTTAGGGGAGGTTCGTTAATTGAATGAAAAGGCTGTTAAGTATAATAATTTTATCAGCGGTATTTATATGCGGCTGTACAACAGAAAAAAAGTCTGTACAAAGTGAGGTCGGACCTGACAACTTCAGCTACCGTACAGGTGTATGGGTTTCTTACAGCGAGCTTAACGAAATGCTTAACTCGGATTTTAAAGCAAGCTTTGAACAGCTTGTAAAAAACTGTATCGATAACGGTATAACCGATGTGTTTTTGCATGTCAGGGCTTTCAGCGATGCAATATATCCCTCAAATCTTTATCCGTTAAATGCCGCGGCAAAGAATTTTGACGGCGATTTACTTAAATATATAATCGAGCGATTACATAAATCAGGGCTGTTTGTTCATGCGTGGATAAATCCTTATCGTGTTCGCACAGCGGATGAGAACATTGAAGCATTACCATCCGATAGCCCCGCAAAACAATGGCTTTTGGATGATGACAGCAGTAATGATACAAATGTATGCTTTGCAAACGGGATATATTTGAATCCGGCATCCGAGCAGTCACGCCGATTGGTTATAGACGGAGTAAGAGAGATACTTAGAAATTATGATGTGGACGGCATTCATTTTGATGATTATTTTTATCCCACATCGATTGAAAGCTTCGATATGGTCTCCTATAACAGTTATTGTAATAATTGTGAGCATCCGTTATCGCTTGCCGATTGGAGACGTGCACAGGTAAATCAGCTGATAAGCGGAGTTTATACGGCAGTTAAGTTTTATGATAAGGACATTATATTCAGCGTTAGTCCTGCCGCATCGTTGGAAAAAAACAAAAACGAGCTTTTTGCCGATGTTGAGCTGTGGATGCGTTCCGGTACTGTTGATTGGATAATTCCGCAACTGTATTTTGGGTTTGAATATCCTGAAAGCGGTTTCCGTTTTTCTGAACTGATTAAAAGCTGGAGCGGTATTGAAAGAGCAGATAATGTCCGCTTGATGATAGGTCTTGCGGCTTATAAAATCAATACCGATTCAGAGCCTGACCGAGAGGAATGGCAGGATAATAGCGAAATTTTAGCGAATCAGGCGGCTCTTTCAAGGGAATACGGAGCAGACGGACATATATTTTTTTCGTCATCTTCGCTTTTTAGTGAAAACGAAACAAATATAAAGTCATTAAAAGCTTTAGAAAAAGAAAGGAAAAAGTTAAATGATAAGAACTATTGAATATACCGTTTCGCTGACAGGTGTTACCCCAAGGTCTCCGCAGTTTGCGGGAGTTCAGGGTGAAAACGGTGTAAGTGTTATAAGGTTTACTCCCGATAACGAATTTGCAGATGCGGTATCTTACCTTGCTCAAAGCTACGATATGCTTAAATACCGTGTTGACTGTATTGATGGTGCAGGAAGAAGTATTACGGGTGAGGTTATGGATTATCACATTCAAACGGTGGATTTTCCGTTGACAAACGAGCTTACAAAAATGGGTGGAAGACTTTCAGCCTGCCTTATAATATCAGGCGTTAATAATGACAGTACTCAAGCGGCTGTACTTTATTCTTTTCCTGTGAGTCTTTATTTTAAAGAATTTCCTATAGTGGAAAGCTTTAGCGATAAATCACAGCTTAATAAGGCGGTTGAGCAGGTTAAGCGTATGCGCGAAGAAACCTATGATATTTTCTCAAATGCGCTTGATGAAAATTTAAAAATTGCGGGCTTATATTCCGATATAAAAGCGCAAAGTGATTCGGCGAAAAAATCGGTTGATGATTGCGAAACCTATCTCAAAACAGTAATGGCTGTTTATGATAATTGTCAAAAGAACGAGGAAAGCGCGGCAAGCCATGCGGCAACATCGCTTACGTATTCCATCAACGCGGCGTCTTATGCAAATACTGCTAAAGCACAGGCGGATTTAGCAGAGCAAAGGGTTGGAGAGTGTGCAGAAACTGTTAACGGTTTGCTTTCGGTAGTCGGTGATATTAACGCAGTGCTTGCAACAATTGTGGAGTAATAAAAAAATACTTGTATTTAAGCTTTGATTTGGTATAATGGTTATAAAAAGTCGAAATTCGGTGATTAAATATGAGAATGAGAAAGAAAAAACATCTTGAGGACAGGCTTGCGGGTGTAGAGGATTATTTGTATATAATCGAAAGCGATGACCGTAATTTTAATACAGCTATACTTGATAAGGAATACATAGACCTTGAAAAGTGGTTTGGTAATAATAATCCGCTTTATCTTGAAATAGGGTGCGGAAAGGGAAGATTTTCGGTTGAGTATGCAAAGGCGCATCCTGAAATTAACCTTTTGGCTATTGAAAAAAGCGGTAATGTTATTGTTAGCGCCTGCGAAGCCGCCAAAAAAGAGGGACTTTCAAATCTGCGTTTTCTAAAGGGCGGGGCAGAGTATCTTGAAAAGTTTATAAAAGAAAAAAGCGTTGAGCGGATTTTTCTGAATTTTTCCTGCCCGTTTCCCAAAAATAAATATGCAACCCATCGCTTAACTCATCATAGATTTTTGGAAATTTATAAAAGGCTTATGAAAGCCGGTGCCGAAATTCATCAGAAGACCGATAATATGCACCTTTTTGAGTTTTCGCTAGAGCAGTTAAGCTCAAACGGCTTTGCGCTTCAGAATGTTTCTCTTGATTTGCATAACAGCGATTTCGAGGGAAATATTATGACCGAGTACGAGGAACGCTTTGTAAATCTCGGGCAACCGATATATCGACTTGAAGCTGTTTTAAAATAAAAAATGAGCTGTTTTTGAAGAATGAAAGATTTTCTCAAAAACAGCTCTTTTTTGCCCCTAAACGAAAGGTCGGGGGCAGGATTTTATTCTAACGCACCGATAATATCCATAGGCGATACGGCTTTACCGTCTTTGTAGGCTTCAAGGTGTAAATGCTCGTCATCCATACATTCGCAAGGTACAGTACCAATAGTACCTATAGGTTCGCCCATTTTTACATTCTGACCGCTTACAACATCAATGGTTTCAAGACCGCAGTATTTAAAAACTATTCCGTCACGGTGTTCGATAGTAACAAAATTTCCCAAAGACGCGCTTTGTTCAACCGATTTTACAACACCATCTCCCGATGCTTTAACAGCAGTTTTTGCCTTTGCGGCAATATCTGTGCCAAGGTGAAGCCGAAGGTCGGCATAGGTTGCGGAAAATTGTAAGGCAGTATCGCTGAAATCCTTTATAACTTCACCGTTTATCGGCATAATAAGCGCCTGTATCGGCGGTGGAGTTACTTCCTCATCTTCTTCATACGGAACATCCTCGACCTCTTGTTGTGTTTGTTCTGTGTCGGGTGCGTTTTGTGGCTCGTTATCATTATATGATGAGGGCGGTTCGCTGTATGACTGGTCAGGGATTATATTGCTGTTTTCGGGTTGCTTTTGAACCTTTGCACCGTTTCCCGAAAGCGCAAACCAAGCCGCCGCACCAACTGCAATTAAACAACAAACCGTTGTTATATAAAATGTTGTGTTTTTATTCCTTTTTTGTGATTTGGGATTTTCAAAATATTTCATATAAATTACTCCTTTTCGGCTGATACATTTTAAGTCTGTTTTTATTATGATAGAAAATCTGTTTTTTTATTCAGTTACAAATTTTTATAATTTTGTTCATAAAATGATAAAAATTAACTGCTATAATATGCTTGTACCGAAAAGGAAGCCGCATCCTTTAGGTATAATTTCTCCTTTAATAAGAGAAATTCTCTCATAAAACCCCTTAGAAAGGAAAAACAGCCGCCATTTGGCGGCTGTTTTTCTATACAAAAATATA
>JAZSKL010000148.1:0-14538 GCA_045534855.1 Acutalibacteraceae bacterium | reverse complement strand
AAGGTTAGCACCATTCATCGCGATATATATAAATAAAAATCAAGGCGAAAGCCTTTTGTAAACGGAGCTTTTTTATGTCATTTTGCAGCGATATAAAAAATGAGCTTGCCGAGATACGACCGCCAAAACGCTGTAAGCTGCCACTTGTCTACGGCTTTTTACTGTTTGGACGGTCGTTTTCTTATAAGCGAATATGTATGCAGACAAATAATAGTGTAACAGCACAGTATTATTTGCGTCTTTTGAGTGAAGCATACCGTGTTTCGGGCGAGCTTTCTAAGGGAGGCGGCGCAAGACCCACCTTTAAGGTTGAGGTGCCGAGTACGGCTGATCGGCTTAAAATATTGGCATCTCTTGATTTTGGGATGCACGAGGGCGCAGTTAACCGCGAAATAATTACCGATACGGCATCGGAAACTGCCTTTATAAGGGGGGCTTTTTTGGCGTGCGGTAATTTAAGCGATCCTCAAAAAAGCTATCGTGCAGATTTTTCGGTAAGGGATGAAGCGTTGGCTTTAGAGCTTAAGGAACTGCTTGCAAAGCATTATATTGAAGCGGGATTTTCGAAACGCGGTAACGGATTTGTGGTTTATGTAGGTAAAAGCGAGATGCTTGTTAACTTACTTACGCTTTTGGGAGTTACTGAACGTAGCTTGGAGCTTATAGAAACAACTATTGTTAAAAGCGTTAAAAATAATATGAACAGGGCAAGCAACTGTGATAGTGCCAATATTTCAAAAACGGTTGAGGCATCAATTATACAGCGTACCGCAATAGAATATTTAGAAAAGACCGGTAGACTTGAAACACTCGATACCCCGCTTTACAGTGCGGCGGTTTTGCGGCGTGATAATCCTGATTTAAGTCTCAGTCAGCTATGCAAAGTGAGTCCTGAACCTATAACTGTTTCGGGTCTCAATCACAGACTGAGAAAAATTATTGAAATATATAATGATTTAAACAAATAATATAAAAAAGGGGGGAGCTATATGGAATTTGCTCATCTTCATCTTCATACCGAGTACAGCCTGCTTGACGGTTGTTGCCGTATAAACAAACTTATTGATGCCGCGATTAAAAAGGGGCAAAAAAGCATTGCATTAACCGACCACGGTGTAATGTACGGCGCTGTTGAGTTTTATAAGGCGGCAAAGCAAAAGGGAATACATCCTGTTATCGGATGTGAGGTATATGTAGCTCCCAGAAGCCGTTTTGATAAACAAAAGGCGCTTGACAGCGGTTATAGCCATCTTGTGCTTTTGTGTGAAAATAATGAGGGCTATCAGAACCTTATAAAAATGGTTTCGCTTTCATTTACCGAGGGATTTTATTCAAAACCGCGTGTAGACCGCGAGCTTTTGGAAAAATATCACGGCGGTCTTATAGCTCTTTCCGCCTGTTTAGCGGGTGAAATTCCAAGAGCGTTGCTTTCGGGTGATATTGAAAGTGCTGAAAAAACTGCATTGTGGTATAAAAATGTATTTGGTAAGGATAATTATTTTTTGGAAATGCAAAACCATTCCTTGCCCGAACAGATGCGTATAAATCCACTTATTAAAAAGCTTTCTAAAAAGCTTGATATAGGACTTGTTGCAACAAATGATGTTCACTATATCGAACCGGATGACCACCTTATGCATAAGGTTTTACTCTGT
Source organism: Acutalibacteraceae bacterium (assembly GCA_045534855.1). Lineage (GTDB taxonomy): Bacteria > Bacillota > Clostridia > Oscillospirales > Acutalibacteraceae > UBA737. Next base: position 12,883 of record JAZSKL010000148.1, on the reverse strand, counting down.
GTTCAAACGGGTAGTAAAATTAACGAGGAAAGTCCGATAGAGTTTAAGACCAATGAGTTTTATCTTAAAACTGCCGAGGAAATGGCAGAACTTTTTCCTGATAGCCCCGAAGCTTTGGAAAACACCGTAAAAATTGCCGAAAGATGCTGTGTTGAATTTGAATTCGGTAATATTAAATTGCCGTTTTTTGATACAGGCGGTGTAGCACACGATGTATATTTCCGTAATAAATGCCTTGAGGGTGCTAAAAGAATTTACGGTGAGAACTTACCGGAAGAAATTACTGAAAGACTTGATTATGAGCTTTCGGTGATAAACAAAATGGGGTATACCGATTATTATCTTATAGTTTGGGATTTTGTGAATTATGCTAAACGAAATGGTATTCCCGTAGGTCCCGGCAGAGGCTCCGGTGCAGGCAGCCTTGCGGCATACTGCATAGGAATTACGGGTATTGACCCTATGAAGTACAATTTGCTTTTTGAGCGTTTTTTAAATCCCGAGCGTGTTTCAATGCCGGATTTTGATATTGATTTTTGCTTTGTAAACCGTCAGCGTGTTATAGATTATGTTACCGAAAAATACGGAAGTGACCACGTGGCGCAGATTGTAACTTTCGGTACAATGGCGGCAAGAGGCGCTATCCGCGATGTCGGCAGGGCGATGGATATTCCTTATAATATTTGCGACCGAACAGCAAAACTTATACCGCAGGCATTGGGTGTTACAATCGATTCCGCACTTAACAGTTCAAGGGAGTTTAAGGCTCTTTATGACAGTGATACACAGATAAAAGAGCTTGTGGATATGGCGCGTAAGCTTGAGGGTATGCCAAGACACGCTTCCACCCATGCCGCAGGTGTTGTTATATCGGACAGGCCCGTAAGTGAGTATGTACCGCTTTCTGTAAACGATGAAGCGGTGGTTACTCAGTATACGATGACCGAGCTTGAGGAACTTGGCCTTTTGAAAATGGATTTTTTGGGACTTCGCAACCTTACGGTTATTGATGATGCCCAAAAGGCGATAAGGTATATTGACCCGTTATTTGATATTGAAAAAATATCAATGAACGATAAAGAAACCTATGATATGATGGGTAGGGGATTGACGGACGGTGTTTTCCAGTTTGAATCGGACGGAATGAAGAATGTACTTCGCCAGTTTGGACCCGAAAGCCTTGAGGACCTTATAGCTATTATTTCACTTTACCGTCCGGGCCCTATGGATTCTATTCCGAAGTATATAAGAAACCGCCATAATCCCAAAGAAATAGTTTACGATACACCGCTTTTAAAACCTATTTTAGATGTTACCTATGGCTGTATTGTTTATCAGGAACAGGTTATGCAGGTTTTCAGAAGCCTTGCGGGATATTCTTTGGGTAGAGCGGATGTTGTTCGCCGTGCAATGGCAAAGAAAAAGCATGCCGTAATGCAAAAGGAACGTAACGCGTTTATTTACGGTGAAACCGATGAAAACGGTAATGTTACGTGTGATGGTTGTGTGAGACGTGGCGTAAGCGCAGAAGCGGCAGAAAAGATATTCGATGAAATGTCGGCTTTCAGCTCTTATGCATTTAATAAATCGCACGCGGCGGCTTATGCTTTGGTTGCCTACCGTACAGCATATTTGAAATGCCATTATCCTTCAGAGTATTTTGCCGCACTTCTTACAAGCGTGCTTGACAGCTCAAATAAGGTAGCCTTATATACGGCGGAATGTAAGCGTATGGGTATATCGGTATTACCTCCGAGTGTTAACGAAAGCCGTGAGAATTTTACAGCGGCTTCAGGCGGTATACGTTACGGGTTGTTGGGCATAAGGAATATCGGCAGAAATCTTATAGAAAAGCTTATTTCCGAAAGAGAATCGAACGGCACATATTCAAGTATTTATGATTTTTGTTTGCGAAACAGCGGAAGAGAGCTTAACCGCCGCGCGCTTGAAAGCCTTATAAAAAGCGGAGCTATGGATAATCTGGCAAATAACCGCCGACAGATGATTTATCATATTGATAAAATTATGGCGGTTGCAGAAAGTGAAAGCAGACTTGCTTCTAACGGTCAGTTGGACCTGTTTGGAAGCGTTGGCGAGCAGACAGCTTTAGAGCTTGAGGAAATGCCTGAAATGCCTTATGCACAGCTTTTAGCGTTTGAAAAAGAAGCAACAGGGCTTTATCTTTCGGGTCATCCTATGGATGAATATGCTCATATTTACCGTAATTCAGGTATTACAAAATGCATTGATATAAATTCAAATAAGCTTTCTGACGGTAAGAGGGTAGTGGTGGCAGGAGTTTTGTCTTCTGTTAATGTAAGGCAACTTAAAAATAAAAATATTATGGTTTCAACCTCTGTAGGTGATATTTCGGGCGAGGTTGGGGTTATAATATTTGCAGATGCTTACTCACGTTTTCGTCCCTTGCTTTTTGAGGGCAATATTGTTCTTATTACAGGTAAAATATCCGAGCGAGAGGACACCGATGCCGAAATTATCTGCGAAAAGGTAGAGGAGATAACGGCGGTTCCTGTAGTACCGAAAAAGAAAATACAGCAAGGGCTTTATATTCGTGTACCCTCAATCTCATCAAATGAATTTGAGGCAGTTAAGGCATATCTTACCGAGTATCACGGAAAAACGGCAGTAACTGTTATATCTCTTGACACCAATAAACGGTTTTTGGCACCCGATAGCCTAAAATGTCATCCTTGCAAGGAATTGTTTTCGGCATTAAGTGCAATATTGGGCGAAGAAAATGTAAAATATGTAGAATAAACCCTAAATTTGGCAAATTACTATTGCAAAAAAACAAATTATGATATATAATAATTTGAAATATGTATATAATAATTTTGGAGTTGATAATATGAAAACGATTGGCGTATTGACAAGCGGCGGCGATGCACCGGGTATGAACGCAGCGATTCGTTCAGTTGTTAGAACCGCTATTTCAAAGGGAATGACTGTTAAGGGTATTGTTAGAGGATACAACGGTCTTATTGAAGGCGATATAATTGATTTAGATGTTCGTTCTGTTTCTGATATAATTCATAGAGGCGGTACTTTCCTTTATACTGCGCGCAGTCCTCTTTTTAAAACCGAGGAAGGCTTACAGAAGGCTATCAAGACCTGTAAAGAAGAAGGAATAGAGGGTATCGTTGTTATCGGCGGAGACGGTTCTTACCGCGGCGCTCGTGACCTTTCTGAACGCGGTTTGCCCTGCGTTGGTATTCCTGCTACTATTGATAATGATATTTCTTCTACCGATTATACTCTCGGTTTTGATACTGCAATGAATACTGCCATGGAAATGGTTGATAAGCTTCGTGATACTTCTCAATCTCATGACCGTTGCAGTGTTGTTGAGGTAATGGGAAGACATGCAGGTCATATGGCATTAAAAATCGGTATGGCTGTAGGTGCTACTGCTATTTTAGTACCTGAAGTACCGGTAGATATGAACAGTGTTATCGAAAAAATTAAGAATACCCAGAAAACAGGCAAGGAGCATTTTATTATCGTTGTTGCAGAGGGTGTCGGCGGTGTTGAAGATATTGCTAAAAAGATTGAAGAAGTAACAGGTATTGAATCTCGCGCTACTATTCTCGGTCATGTACAGCGTGGCGGTAACCCCACAGTAAGAGATCGCGTTACTGCTACTTTGATGGGCAGTGCTGCTGTTGAGTTACTTTATAAGGGTATAGGCAATCGTGTAATATGCAAGAGCGGAAATAATATTGTTGATATGGATATTTTCGAGGCTCTTAATATGAAGAAAAATCTTGATATGGATATGCTCAATGTAGCAAACTGCACATCTATTTAATATTGATTATCTATATGTGATTAAAACGGATATCTGCTGTAATAAGCAAGGTATCCGTTTTGTATTTATTATGGTAAAATATGCTTGACACTTTATTTAAAGAGTTGTATCATTGAATATAATGCCTAATTTTACATAAAAGGTTGAAAAAAGTATAAATTTGGTTTATAATTATTCTAAATATAAGCTCATATTAGGGGAAGGCGGTAAAGTAAAATGCCAATTACATTTGATTCTGAAAAAAATATGTTTAATATTGAAACAAAGAATACTAAATATGTTTTTCAGATTGTTTTCGGTAAATATCCTGTGCATATTTTTTACGGTTCTAAAGAGGACGCGCAAATTGAGGAGTACAAGAGCGCAATGTATTCTTTTTCACCTTTTTATGCCGAGCATGGTTTTGATTATTTTCCGGATACCTGTATGGCTGAATACACCGGCTTTGATGACGGTGATTTCCGCACCTGCTCATTAAAAATAAAAAATACAAACGGAGATAGCGTAACTGCGCTTAAATATAAAGATTATCGTATTTTTTCGGGAAGAATGGAGCTTGAGGGCTTGCCTTTTGCCGAGGCAGATGAAACCACGGAAACTCTTGAAATGACCCTTTGCGATGAGGTTACAGGTGTTATAGTAAAGGTTTATTATACCGTTTTCGTGAATGAGGATATAATCTCGCGTTATGTAAGTGTTACAAACGGCGGTAAAAATGCTGTTACAATAGAAAAATGTATGAGCCTTTTGCTTGATATTGATGGCAAGAATTTTGATATGATAAGCCTTTACGGTAAGCATAACCGTGAGCGTAATTATCAGAGAAATCCTCTTTTTGTAGGTAATCAGAGTGTATACAGCCGCCGCGGTGCATCAAGTCATCAGTTTAATCCTTTTATTGCAATTTGTGATAAGGATGCCAATCAGCAAAACGGTACGGTTTACGGATTTAATTTTGTTTACAGCGGTAACTTCCTTGATGAGGTTGAGGTTGACCAAACGGGACATACCCGTGTTCAGATAGGTCTTGGAAGTGAAAACTTCTCTTGGCTTCTTGAAAGCGGAGATACATTTGTTTCTCCCGAAGCTGTTATGACCTATTCAAACAGCGGTTTTGATACTATGACGCATAATTTCCATAACTTTACCCGCCGTCATATTCTACCGCCGGAGCCGTTTGAAAAGCGTCCTGTTGTGCTTAATACGTGGGAAGCATGCTATTTTGATATAGATGAAAAAGAAATGCTTCGCTTTGCCGAAAGCGCAAAGGAATGCGGTATTGATATGCTCGTTATGGATGACGGTTGGTTTGGTGAACGTAATAACGATAAAGCAGGTCTTGGTGACTGGTTTGAAAACCGCAATAAATTTAAAGACGGCTTAAAGGCGTTTGTTGATAAGGTTAAGAGCTACGGAATTAAGTTTGGTATTTGGGTTGAGCCTGAAATGGTAAACCCTGATTCCGACCTTTTCAGAGCTCATCCAGAGTGGTGTATTCAGTGCCGTAACAGGGAAATGATGGAATCACGTTTCCAACTTGTTCTTGATATGGGTAATCCAAAAGTAATAGAATATTTAAAGGATATCTTTTCGAAAACCTTTGACGGTGTTTCGATAGACTATTTTAAATGGGATATGAATCGCCATCTTTCGCAGGTTGGCTCAAGCTATTTGCCGAGTGAACGTCAGGGTGAGGCGGCATACCGTCATATGCTTGGTGTATATGAGCTGTTCAGATGGTTCAGAGAGAAATATCCTAACGCTATGATAGAAAACTGCTCGGGCGGCGGCGGAAGATATGACCTTGGTATGATGAAATACAGCACTATGATATGGACAAGTGATAACACCCATCCTTATGCCCGTATTCAGCTTCAGTATTCTTCAATGCTCGCTTATCCGGCGGCAACTATGAGCTGTCACGTTTCAAATCATAAGCTCTGCTCCGATCCCAAAATCTTTAAATACCGCTATCATACTGCTTTGGGCGGTGCTTTGGGCTATGAAATGCATCTGCCTAATGCCGAGCAAGCAATTCGTGACGGTGTAAAGGAACAGATAAAAGCATACCGTAAGTATGAGGATTTGATTTTACGCGGCGATTATTATGCAATATACAGCCCGTTTGAAACTAATTACAGCGCATATTATTATACAAACGAAAATAAGGATAAAATACTTCTTTCATTTTTGCAGTATAGACCCGAAGAGGAAAAAGAGGTTATACTTCCTGTGCTTGAGGCTTGTGAGGATGCAGTTTATTTTGATGAAATAAGCTGTGTTACATATACAGGCAAAGAGCTTAAAGCCGGAATAAAGATTATATCGGAAAATGAAGAAAATAATTCACAAATGTGGTATTTTATAAAGAAGTAAAAACAAAAGAGCGTACCGAATTGATTTTCGGTACGCTCTGTGCTTTATATTATTTTGTAGCCGCTTCAAGTATTTTTTTGGAGTTCTTAATGTAGTCTTTAACTCCGTCTTTATCTTCAAGTACAGTGCCTTTAAGATTTCTTATAGAAATACTTAAACCATCCTGCAGCTCATACTCAAGCGGGTTATCGCTGTTGATTTTACATTCTTTGTAAAAATATTCGTTTAAAGGCTTTGGTTCACCATCAAAACAGTTGTTTAATGCACTTTCGGGATTATTAAAATAGGTGATGCTTTCATCATCGGTAATATATAAAAGTGCATTTTCATCGGCAACCATAATGCCCTGCATCTTTTGTATAAGGGTGTATCGGTGCTGTGCATTGTTGCTTTCCATACTGAAAGAACAGTTTACAACCTGCACCTTAACCTCGCCGTCACCGTTAATATCCTCACAATGCTTTTGCGCGAATTTCGAAATTTGTTCACAGCTCGCATCTGATACAGCATCGTATGTAAAAACAACAATCTGTAAATCCGGCTTAACCCTTCGGGCGCATTGAGCTACCATAATAGCCAACACTATGCAGGTGAGTAATCCGCCTACGATAAAAAATTTATCGTGATACCATATATTTTTAAGTTTTTCTCCGAGTGTTTTGGGTTTAACCGCTATTTCACTCGGTTTAGGTTCGGTTGGAATTTCTCCGCTTTGCATTCTTTTAAGCTTTAAAAATTCCTCTCGTGCGCGCCGTTGCTCGGCGATAATAGGGTTAACCTTTTTCTTTTTAGCCATTTTAAATTAAACCGTCCTTAATAAATAAACAGATATAAAAGCATCCCAACCTGCCGCAACGCATTTTAAGATAACCTGCCTTTGTTGCAGGTGGGTGAGGTTGCGACCGCCGCCGGTGGCGGAAACAGGGAGCAAAACGAAGCGCCGCGGTCGAAATTTGCCTGCGCTCCAAGCAGTTATGCAAATTTCGGGTCACCGCAAGAGGGCAGCCAACTGCAAACTGCTTTACGAAATTTATAATAATATAAGTGTCCCAACCTGCCGCAACGCATTTTAAGATAACCTGCCTTTGTTGCAGGTGGGTGTCCGCCGGGCGGCTTCGCGCTCCCTTCTTCCGAACTCGGCACAGCCGCGGGAGGTCTGCAAGCCCACCGCCCGAGAAAAGACCCCTTTTAAAAATCTTGTAGGGTTATAAAAATGCGATACACGAACAGGTCAGGACAAATAATTATTTATTATCTATTTCAAAGAAGTTTTCAAGTCTGTCAACGAATGCATCGGCGATTGTGTCGTATTCGTCATCGTCTTCAATTTCGGTGAAAAATTCTTCTCCGTTTTCCTCAACAACCTTAACGATAACCAATTCACCGCTGTCATCAAGCATCTTTTTGGCGTCATCGTAAACAGGGAGCATTGCAAGATAGCGAGCTTCATCTGTTTCAATTGCATCAATTACCTCAAAGGTATATTCTTTTCCGTCATCATCCGCAAGGGTAATGATATCGGGATCGTAATTTTCGTTATTAACTGTATTGCTCATAATAGCCTCCAAAAAAAATATTCTTTAGTTATTGTAAACCATTATTCGGTTTAAGTCAATCTTTATTGATAAGTTTTATTTGGTTTTCATCCTGCTTTTGCTTTTCATAGTCCAAAACACGGCGGAACTGTGTTTCGTAAAGCTTTCTGTAGCGCTCGCTTTGCTCTAAAAGTTCATCGTGAGTGCCTTCTTCGTATATTTTGCCGTCATTGAGTACCATTATTCGGTCGGCGGCAAGAACGGTTGAAAGTCTGTGAGCTATAACCAGACTGGTTCTTCCCACCATAAGTGTATCAAGAGCTTGCTGTATTGAATTTTCCGAGATAGAATCAAGCGATGAGGTTGCTTCATCCAAAATCAGTATTTTGGGATCTTTAAGTATAACCCTTGCGATAGAAATTCTTTGCTTTTCGCCTCCGGAAAGCTTTAAACCGCGGTTTCCTACAACAGTGTCATATTTTGAAGGAAGCTTCTCAATAAAATCATAAATATTTGCCGCTTTGCAGGCAAATTCAATCTGTTCTTTAGTGGCATCAGGCTTTGCGTAAAGCAGATTTTCTTTGATTGTGCCGTTGAATAAATAGGTGTCCTGTGTTACAACACCGATATTTTGCCGCAAATATGCAAGGTCATATTCGCGTACATCAACACCCGCAACAAAAACATTGCCCTTAACGGTATCGTAAAGACGTGGTATCATATTTATAATGGTGGATTTTCCCGCACCCGAAGCGCCTACGATAGCATACATCTTTCCGCTTGGCAGCGTGAAGCTTACGCCCTTTAGTATTTCAAGCTCTTTTTCATAGGAAAAGTGTACATTGCGAAATTCAACGGTGCTATCGGTAATATCAGGCGTTTTTGGATTTTCTGGATTTACAATTTCGCGCTCGCGGTCGTAGTATTCAAAAATTCTTGTAAAAAGAGCAAGCGAACGAACAAAGTCCACCTGTAAATTAAGAAGCTGTCTTACAGGCTGGTAAAGACGGTTAACAAGAGCAACAACAACCGAAATACCGCCTATAGTGAGGGGGGTATTATTACCCTCATATATCATTAAAAATCCGCCTGCAAAATATATCATAAGAGGAGCTGTTTGGATAAACATTCCAAGCATTACGTGAAACCAACTGCCCGCGCGTTGTTCCTTTATGGCTGTATCGGTTACATCGTTGTTTATGCTTTTGAATTTTTCATATTCAAGCTTTTCCCTTGTAAACAGCTTAACAAGCATTGAACCGCTTACAGAGAGTGTTTCATCTATGTGTTGATTAAGCTCGTCACGGTGTTCTTGAACCTCGCTTGCAAGTTCCCAACGTCTTTTACCTACTGCGCGTGTAGGAAATATCATTATAGGTAACAGAAACAGTCCCACTATCGCGAGGCGCCAATCGGTGTAAAAAAGGCAGAAAATACAAGTTCCGCTTATCAGAACATTGCTTACTATTGAGGTGAGTGTTCCCGATATAACACTGCTTACACCGTTTATATCGCTGTTCATACGCGTTATTATTTCTCCCTGCTTTTCGCTTGTGAAAAATCTGTGCGACATTCCCTGCAGATGGTAATACATCTGATTTTTCATATCAAAGATTATCTTTTGCGAAATCCAGGAGTTTATGTATTGCTCCAAAACGCTTATAACCTGTGATAATACTAAAACAATAAAAGCCAAAACAAGCCAATATGCAAGGGTATACATACTGCTGTCGGGTGAGATTATTTCATCGACTATTTGCCCTGTTATAATAGAGGGAAACAGTCCTAAAACTGCAGATATTGCAAGAGCAACAAAAACAAGCAAGAATTGCGGAATATATGGCTTTAAATAACTTAAAATTCGTTTTAAAAGAGCTTTTGTAACCTTTGGGCGGTCTTTTTTTCTTCCTCGGTTAAAAAGCTTCTCGGTCCGCGCGGACCAAAGCCTCCGGGTCTCATTCCGGGTGGGGGAGGCATTGTAGGAGGTCTCATATATCTTTACTCCTTTTTAGAAATGTTAATTTACATTATACTACAATTTTATGAAAAAATCTACTTTATGAATAAAATGTTAATATTTATAAAAGTTATCAACAAATACTTGACAAATTGTGTAATATGCATTATAATGTAGACAGAGAAAACGAAAAGGGGTGTGAACCATCAAGATGGCAGACCAACCGAAGAGTTAATTTAAAATATAATGAAGGGTGAGTCCAATGAACAGGTAATATTTAAACAGAAAAATTATACATTTGAAAATTTAATAGGTAAAGAAGTAATAAAAATGTTTTATATATAATAACGGTTTGAATTGTTAAAATCAATTCAAGCCGTTTTTGTCTTGTAAATGAAAACGGTTTGTGGTATTATTTAAAAAACACAGAGTAAGGGGACGTAGGTTATGAAATGGATGATAGCTTCGGATATACACGGTTCGGCATTTTTTTGTGAAAAGCTTATTGATGCCGCAGAAAGGGAAAAGGCGGAAAGGATTTTGCTTTTGGGTGATATTTTGTATCATGGCCCACGCAACGATTTACCGGAAGGCTATGCTCCTAAAAAGGTTATAGAAATGCTTAACGGGATTAAAGAAAAGCTTTTATGCGTGCGTGGAAATTGCGATACCGAGGTTGACCAGATGGTGCTTAATTTTCCTATACTTGCGGATTATGCATATCTGTGCGAGGGAAATGTTACGGTTTTTGCCACTCACGGTCATAACTTTAACGAGGAAAAGCTACCGCCTCTTAAAAAAGGTGATATTTTGCTTCACGGTCATACCCATATACCGGCACTTGTAAAGCACGAAAATTATACCTATATCAATCCCGGCTCGGTTTCTATTCCGAAAGAAAACAGTCCTCACAGCTATATGATTTTTGAAAATTCGACTTTTGTATGGAAAGATCTTGAAGGAAATGAATATAAAAAATTAATTATAAAATAAGACGTTAGGAGTAATATAAATATGTTTGATGAAAGAAAAAGGGAGGTTTTATTTCCTTTAAGGGTAGTAAAGGTATTAGGCACAGTTGGCAATGCCCAATCCTTAATTAAAGAAAAGGATATGCAAATCGGTTTAAACGAACCTGATTGTGTGATTTTGGAAAACGATGATAGTGGCGAAAATGCAGGCATTTTGCTTGATTTCGGTAAGGAGATAAACGGTAGCGTCAGAATATTAACCCATATCACGTATACCGCAAAGCCTGCAAAGGTTCATATTACCTGTGGTGAATCGGTTAGTGAGGCACTTGGGGGAATCGGCAGAAAAAATGCAACAAATGACCACGCTGTACGCGATGCCGATTATATTTTACCGTCGTACAGCGATATAACTTTAAATGAGACGGGTTTCAGATTTGTAAGCATACGCCTTAAAGGTAAAAATGCAAAGCTTGCAATAAAATCTATTGTAGCTGTTTCGGTTTATAGGGATATTCCGTATCTTGGAAGCTTTAGTTGCAGCAATAATATGATTAACAAAATTTATGATACCGCAGCATACACCTGCCATTTGTGCTTGCAAAATTATATCTGGGACGGTGTAAAGCGGGACCGTCTTGTGTGGGTGGGTGATATGCACCCTGAAATGCTTACGATAAAAACCGTTTTTGGAAATATACCGCTTATGGCTAAAACGCTTTCTTTTATAAGGGATGCTACACCGCTTCCGGGATGGATGAACTATTATCCTACATATTCGCTTTGGTGGCTTATAATTGTAAAGGATTGGTATTTTTATACGGGAGAAGAAAGTTTCCTTAATGAAAATAAAGAGTATATATTGTCGCTTACAAAGCAGGTTATAGATACCGTAAATGATGACTCAAGTGATAATCTGGGTGTCTATTTCCTTGATTGGCCCACTAATGAAACTGAAGCAGGAGTACAGGGCTCTAGAGCCTTGCTGGTTATGGCGCTTGATGCGGCGGCTCAACTTGCAGAGTTCTGTAATGAAAACGAATTATCTGCAGAGTGTAAAAGTAAAGCGGCTATTTTAAGAGCATCTGAATGGAATATGAATACCGCCAAGCAAACAATGGCAGTTACAGCACTTGCTAAGTGCTGTAATGTTGAGGAAGCTGCTGAAAAAATTCTTTATGGCGGTGCTAAAGGTTTTTCTACCTTTATGAGCTATTATCTTTTGAGAATAGCCTCCAAAAAAGATATGGCGGAAACACTTGACGTATTGGAAGAATACTATGGTGCTATGTTGAATTTGGGTGCTACAAGTTTTTGGGAGGATTTTGATATAAATTGGGCTAAAAATGCTTCACCTATAGACCGCGAGCCTTTGGAAAACGAAAGTGATGTACATGGTGATAACGGTGCGTTTTGCTACAAAGGCTTTAGGCATAGCCTTTGTCACGGTTGGTCATCCGCACCTACCGCTTTTTTGGCAGAGGAAGTGCTTGGTATACATATTCTTGAAGCAGGTTGCCGTAAACTTTTGATAAGACCAAATCTTGGAAATTTAAGCTGGGCAAAAGGTGATTATCCCACTCCATTCGGTGTGGTTTCGGTAAGCTGTAAAAAGAATGTTGACGGAAGCATAAAAACTGAATGGACTGCACCAAACGGTATAGAGATTATTTGTATATAGTTTAGCTAAATAATAAGGCTGTTTCGTAAGCGTAATGCTTGCGAAACAGCCTTTGTTGTTTATAGGCCATGGTGTTTTGCGAAATCTTTAGGTGAAACACCGTATTTCTTTTTAAACTCTGCCGCAAAATGACTTGGAGAGGAAATACCAACTTTATTTGCAACTTCAATCACCGTAAGACGCCAATCTTTAAGCAGGAAAGAAGCATATTCCATTCGTTTGTCATTTCGGTATTGTGCAATGGTTTGACCGGTTTCGTTTTCGAACTGCCGTATAAGTGTGGCAGGGCAAACAGGAAACATATTGTATACATTTTTTAAGCTATCATTCAAAAGCAAATAGTTATCAAAATATTTCCTCAAAGAATATCCGTGTTTGTTTTCGTTAGAGGATTCTAACGGAAGGTTATCACTAAAAAACATATAGTATATTAAGTTGTGCATATAATTTTGAAATTCAATTTTATGATTATAGGCGGTGCGACTGCCTATCATTCGTTGTGCCTCATAAAGCAAAAATGTTGAAACGCTCGGA
>JAZSKL010000117.1:0-3155 GCA_045534855.1 Acutalibacteraceae bacterium | reverse complement strand
AGAATCTTTGGTTAAGGCGCATATCTCACCGTCTGAAATCTTGTAATATTCATCCACCCAACCGTTAAGTGCGCTTACATCAGAGGCAATAAAACTGCCATTATTTCCGGTTGCCGCAATAAGCGGACTTGATTTGGCGGTACAGTAAAGAGTTTCAGGCTCATACTCAAATAAAATTCCCAAAGCATACGAACCGCAAAGCATTTTTTCAACAACCGATATAGTTTTTATAATATCACCGTCATAATATCTTTGTAATAGATGCGCTATTACCTCGGTATCTGTTTCGGAAGAAAAAACGGTATCGGGGAAATACTCTTTTTTTATCCAATCGGCATTTTCTATAATACCGTTATGAACAACAGCAAATTTACCGTCAGGACTTAAATGAGGATGTGCGTTTCGGTGTGAAGGCTTTCCGTGGGTTGCCCATCGCGTATGCCCTATTCCGATACAACCGGTTTTAGGATTACTTTCTATAGATTTTTTAAGATTTGAAAGCCTTCCCAAAGCTTTTTTGGTCTCAATTTTATTTCGGTTCATAATTGCTATTCCCGCAGAATCGTAACCGCGGTACTCAAGCCTTTCAAGACCCTTTATCAAATAAGAAACGGCGTTATCGGTTCCTACTCTGCCTATGATACCACACATAAATTTACCTCTTTATACTATTTTTTAGCGTAACCCAACCGTTTTATAAGCTCCGCCACTCGTTCCGTATAGCTTTCGCAAAGCTTCTGATTTCCGCATTCAACCATAACACGTACCACCGGCTCTGTACCGCTCTCTCGCAAAAGAATACGTCCGTCAGTACCTAACTGTTCGGTTATTTCCTTAATACATTCTTTAACGCGCTCATCACCTGTTACCGCCGATTTATCGGTTACGGCAACATTCACTATTGATTGCGGATACATAGTAACAGGTTCAGCAAGTTTTGAAAGGGTGGTTTTGCGGTCTATCATTTCCTCGGTTAAAAGCAGTGCCGTCAGTATTCCGTCACCTGTTGTTGCATACTTACGTACTATGATATGACCCGATTGCTCACCGCCCAAAAAATAATCATTCTGAATCATTGCTTCGTGAACATATCGGTCGCCAACGGTTGTTTGTATATAGTCAATACCCGTCTTTTCAAGCGCTTTGTAAAGTCCCATATTGGACATAATCGTTGTAACAACCGTATTTCCCGGCAAAAGACCTCTTGAGCGTAGTCTTTCGGCAAGAATATATATAATATGGTCGCCGTTTATAATATTTCCGTTTTCATCAACGGCTATGCAACGGTCGGCATCACCGTCAAAGGCAAAGCCGGCATCAAGATGATTGTCACGCACATATTTTCGAAGCGAGCCGATATGCGTTGAACCGGCCTGCTCGTTTATATTAAGTCCGTCAGGATTAGCGTTTATAACATAAGTGGTAGCACCAAGAGCATCAAAAACAGACTTTGCTATCATCCAGGAAGCACCGTTTGCACAGTCCAACGCAATACGGCGTCCGCGGTAAGAATTTGCCGCAACCGAAATAAGAAAACCGAGATAACGGTTTCTGCCCGCAACATAATCAATTATACAGCCTAATTTATCACGCTTTGCAAGCGGTAAATCATCGCCCTCAACATCAAATGCCGAAAGGTCGCCGTCTATATAATTTTCAATAAGCGCAAGGGTTGCATCGTCAAGCTTTTCGCCCGCACTTCCCAAAAGCTTTATTCCGTTATCGTAATACGGGTTGTGTGATGCCGAAATCATAACACCGCAGTCAAAATGCTCCTGACGTACCACAAAAGCCACACTCGGCGTTGTAGTAACGTGAAGCATACAAGCATCGGCACCCGAAGCGGTAATTCCCGCAACGAGAGCGTATTCAAGCATATAGCTTGAACGGCGCGTATCCTTACCTACCGCTATTTTTGCTCTACCGAGCTTATTGTGATTTCCCGACCTTTTAACCGAATAATACCAGCCCAAAAATCTTCCGATTTTAAAGGCGTGCATAGCATTAAGCTCAACATTTGCCTCACCTCTAAAACCGTCTGTCCCGAAATATTTTCCGCAAAACTCAACCGACTCACGCGGTCTGAAAAGCGCCTCGGTATAGGTTGGCTCAAGCGGTATTTCATCACGCAAAAGGTCATCGGTTGTAATATTAAAAAATGCTGATAGCTGTAAAATTTTTCCAACCTCGGGAAGCGCTGTATCCGATTCCCATTTTGAAACCGATTGGCGCGATACCAAAAGCTTTTCGGCAAGTTGTTCTTGCGAGAGATGCATAGCAGTACGAAGAATTGCGATTTTTTGACCTATAGTCATATATTTCCCTCCGTTATTGTTTTTAACAATTTTAGTTTAAGAAGCGGCATTATGTCAAGCAACCATACTTGCCTAAATTCACGCAACTTTTAGTTGCATAAACCAATCGATTGCTAAAAATCGGCTTGACTGCGCCGTTTTTTGGATATATAACAAAATTATTTTGAGTTGCAACAAGCTGTTTTCTTCAATTATTATATGAATTTTACCGGAAAAAAATTCCGCTTTAAGCAATAATGCCAAAAGCGGAATTGAAAATCTTAATATTTATGCCTTGCTTTTTGAAAAACGGTTAAGTACAGCGAATATAATAACCAAACTCATACCGGCAATTATAGCAACAATCAAATCAAACACAACGGTTAAAACAAGGGTTACAAGCATAACGGTTATTTCTTTAATCGGTGCAGTTTTAACCGTCTTTACAACCTTGCGCCACTCACTCATATTATAAGCCACAACAAACAATATAGCAGCGATTGTAGGCATCGGAATAAGCGATGCGTAGGGCATTAAGAAAAGAAGTACCAAAACGAGCACAAGAGAATGAACAATACCGGCTATTGGTGTTTTGCCGCCGTTTTTAATGTTTGCGGCAGTTCTTGCTATTGCGCCGGTTGCGGGAATACCGCCAAAGCACACCGATGCTATATTTGCAGTTCCCTGTGCCACAAGCTCGGCATTTGAGTTATGCTTATCGTCTATCATACCGTCTGCCACAACGCAGGAAAGAAGCGATTCAATACCTGCAAGCAACGCTATAGTAAAGGCATTCGGAAGAACGGCAATAACCTTATCAAGATTTATGTCCATTAAGTCGGATCGTAGCCATGTCGTTCT
>JAZSKL010000192.1:0-8163 GCA_045534855.1 Acutalibacteraceae bacterium | reverse complement strand
ACTTCCCCAACAGCATCCGTTTCCCAGCCGAAAATACGCTTGTATTCGCCGTCCACTGTCGCCATAACCTTGGGAGCATGAGCAGCACCCCACTGGGTAAAGAAATGGGCAATTTCGAAATATTTTATACCCACGCGGTTGCACATATCAACCCATCTATCCAAAAGGGTGAAATCAAAGGCGTAATTGCCGTTATCGAGCTTAACACCAACAAGCTGCATTGTATCACGTTCACCGCCAACATAGGTATCAAGCGGAGGGGTGAAAACGGGGGTTAAAAGCATATTTATACCGTATTTAACGGCAGTTTTTGCAAAATTTTCAATTATTTCAAAGTGGCGGTCATCAAAGGCTTCTGTTCTGTAATAGCTTTTAAGACTATCGCAATGAAACCACTGGGTAAATTTAAGCTGTTGTTCGGGCAAAGAGGCATCTATTATTTCAAGATTAAACGTAACCTTATACCTACCTGTTTTTTCCCTATTATAAAGGTGAACATAATCAAAGCAGAAGGTTATTGGATATATACCGGACTTCACTTCGCCCTTGGTATCAACCTCAACCATAAGAGAACGCAGACTATCGGTTACAACAATTCTTTTATTCTCCTCTAATGGTTGTAAAACATCGGGGTAAAGACCTGCTTTTTTGCTTATAAAAACATCATCGCTCCAAGGTCTTGCCGCCATTTGTACGGGCACCTGCTCAATTTTGCAAACACGCACATAATCAGCAATTTCAGACTCTATCGACAAATACGCCTGACCGCAACCGTTTTCCTTTGATGCTTTATAGCAAATTTCAAAATGAAAAAGCTCATTTTTAAGGCAAGAACCCTTTGTATACTCCGCCTTTTGGGATATCTTTTCATCCAAAAAGCATTTTTCAAGTGATGAAATAATCTTTAACTCCATAACCTTATCCCTTTAAAACCACAAAATCAAATGCGTCCCAATTCCTTATTAAAGAAGATATATGTGCCTGCAGTCCAACCAACCATAGGTGCGGCGGTATATTCAAGGGATGCTTTTTCGCCTGTAAGACCGTCATACTTTTCCCAAAGGTTTCCGGTTCTGTCGAAGTTTGTTTCAACTAAATCAACATACTTCTCGGCAACGCTTTTTGCCAAATCGTCATAACCGTAATTTTTAAGTGCCTTATACATAACGAACTGCAAGGGTGCCCAAACATTCGGGTAATCCCACTGGCAATTCCAATCAGGTCCCGGCACTCCGGCGCTTACACCGTATTTAAGATTAAGCACATCAAAAAGCTTAACAGTTTTTTCAGCCTGTTCTTTAGTTGCAAGTCCTGCATACATAGGATAAAAGCTTGCAACGGTTGCATAATTTGAAAACTCTTGTGTTTCGAAATTATAATCCATAAACAGCTCGCGGTCACTGTTCCACAAAAGCTGCATTTTTTCTTTTCTTTCTCTCTTTCTTGCTTCCCACAAGTCCTCTTCGCCAAGCTTTAAAACAGAAGAGAAATACTGCATATTATCCTCCATACCGTAAAGCAAGGAGTTAAGGTCAACCGCATTGAATTGATAACCCTCTGCCTTAAATCGGGAACTGCAATCCCAACCGCTTTCGCAAACCGAAACGGTTGCAAGATAAATCTTCTTTTGCAGCTCATAGTCAACTTCGCAATCGGGTGTATATTTTGTACGCTTTACAAAATATTTATAGTTGCTTTCAAAAATATTCTCCCAAATTTCATAACCGGTATAGCCGTTAAGACCGTTTTCAGTAACCCTTTTACTCTGCCAGAAATCATACTCTTTCTTCAAAATTCTGTAGGCTTTGAGCAACCACTGCTTATCCTTTGTAACCTCAAATAAATCTCTTACCATCAAGGATAAAAACGGAGGCTGTGAACGGTTGAGATAAAAGGTTCTGCTTCCGTTTGGCATAAAGCCGTACTTTTCAATAAGGTAAAACATATTTTCAATATTGTTTTTAGCATACTCTTCCTTACCCCAAAGCAAAAGACCTGCATTGGTGAAATATGTATCCCAATAATAAATCTCCTGAAAAGTATTTGTAACGCAAGGGGTGGTATAAGGATACGGAAGACCTATTAAGTTACCCTCGCTTTCAGGGCTGAATTTAACCGTCTTTTCTATATTTTCATCTAAATAACATTTAAGCTTATCGTTCATAAAAATCACCTTTATACAACAGTTATAACCGTCTTGCCTGAAGCCAAACAATCACAACCTACATAAATCTCTATCTCGCCCTTTTCAAGCGTATATTTGCCATTCGGCAGATAATAACCAAGGTCATCATAACCTAATTCAAATTTTATCTTTTCGCTTTTGCCCTTTGAAATCAGAAGCTTTTGGAACGCCTTTAATTCTCTTATCGGGCGCATCATTGAAGCAATCGGGTCGCGGATATAAAGCTGAACAGTTTCCTTTGCATCATATTCGCCCACATTTTTAACATCAACTAAAATCCTGAATTTTTCACCGTTTTTGATTTTTTCAAGTTCAATACTGCTGTTTTCCGCTACAGGCTCACCGTACTCAAACCTTGTATATGAAAGACCGTAACCAAACGGATAATACGGTGTAGGCAGGCTATCAACATAGCAAGCACCGGGATTTTCACCATAGTAGCAATTAACAGGTCTGCCACTTGAAGTAACATTATAGTAAAGCGGTATATGGGTTGCAAGACGCGGCATTGTAACAGGAAGCTTACCCGAAGGAACAACATCACCGAACAAAATATCGCAAGCGGCATTTGCGGTTTCACTTCCCGAATGCCAAGCATACAAAACAGCATCAAGATTTTCTGCTATATACTGCATTGCAATAGGTCTTCCGCAGAAGAACACACCTACAACCTTTTTACCCGTAGCTTTAGCTTTTCTTATAAGGTCTTTCTGGTTTTCGGAAATAGAAATATCCGAAACGGCTCTTGATTCACCCGTAGATGACCAACCCTCACCCAAAGCCAGAACTATAACATCAGCCCAGTCCATAGCCTTTCCTGTGCTGTCCCAACTAAGACCTCCGAAAGAGGTATCCCATACCTTTCCGGTTGAAGCTTTTTTCAAAGCACTGCAGAAATGCTCGGTTTCACTTGCCTTACCGTCAATCGTCCAACTACCTAAAAGGCTTCTCTGCTCATAAGTAAACGGGCCGGCGAGAGCTATATTCGCATCCCTTTTAAGCGGTAAAACACCATTATCATTTTTAAGCAGAACCATAGATTCCTGCGCCATTTCGCGTGCAAGCTTAAGATGCGGTGTTCGGTCGATATTCTCAGGACAGCAATAGGGATTTTCAAAAAGTCCCTTCAAAAGCTTAACCTTTATTATTCTTTTCACTGCCTCATCAACAACGCTTATATCTACCTTACCGTCCTCAACAAGCTGTTTCAAGGTATCAAGATAACAGCAATCGCACATATTCATATCAAGACCTGCGTTTATTGCAAGTTCCGCGCAATCGGCTTTATCGCTTGCAACGCCCTGTCTTATAAGTTGAATTACGGCATTAAAATCGGAAACCACAAAGCCGTCAAACCCAAGATTATCTCTTAAAACATCGGTAAGATAATATTTGCTTGAGGTAATCGGCTGACCGTTAATATCATTAAACGCCGACATAACCGTTTTTGCGCCCGCCTTAACCGCCGAACGGAATGCAGGAAGATAATTATTATAAAGGCTGTAATCGGAAATCTCGGTACGGTGGTAATCTCTTCCGCCCTCGCTCGCGCCGTAGCCAACAAAGTGCTTCGCACAGGCAAGCATTTTATCCTTTTTACTTACATCGTCACCCTGCAAGCCCTTAACAATAGCCTCTGCAACCTTTGCGCCTACAAACGGGTCTTCACCGGTTCCCTCAATTATTCTTCCCCAACGCGGGTCGCGGCACATATCAAGCATCGGCGTAAACGTCCAATGAACGCTTTGGTTTGAAGCCTCTTTTGCAATACACTCATACGAGCGCTCTATCAAATCCATATTGAAGGATGCTGTCATTGCAAGCGGTATAGGGAAAACGGTATGATGGCCGTGAATAACATCTCTTCCGAAAATCATAGGTATACCGCTCGGGCTTTCTTCAACGGCAATACGCTGAAGCTCATTATAAAAATCAACGCTTATAGCCCCTTGAGCATCGTTTCCCGCAGTAGCACCTACCGACATAAGAATTGAGCCAACCTGTCCCTTTCGCACCATTTCTTTAACAGCCTCTAATTTATCGGCTGTTGGTGTTTCAAGCTGGTTTAACTGACCAATTTTGTCCTCAAGTGACATTCTTGAAACAATTTCACTTGCTCTTTCTTCAAAACGCTCCATAATGATTTCTCCCCAAAATCAATTTCCATATCTTTCGTTTAGTATGTTACGCATTACCTTTATTGCAAATTCCGCCGTATCAACAAGTAACTCCTTGCCGTAATGAGCCAAATTAAGCTCCATATTATACACACCATTATAACCGATTTCATCTAAGGATTCAAATACTTTTTTCCAATTTATAGTGCCGCTCAAAGGCATTTTATGCTGATCTGTAAAGGTATCGTTATCATTAAGGTGTAAAACCGTTACTTCACTGCCAAGTCTCCTTATAACATCCTCGGGAGCAGGGTTGTTATAGCGCATAGCTTTATTTGAATGACCTGTATCAACACAGATTGTAAAATTATCCTTAAATTCATCTATATCCTTAATTGCCTTGTACGCTTTTTCAAATTCTTCGATATTTCCAAAGAAATCGCAAGCGGAATATTTAACCGCATCACCGAATGTTTCGGTTGCAATTTTTATTCCGTTTTTCTTTGCAAACGGAATTATCCTTGAAAACATATCAAAGCTCAATTTATGCATAAGCTCGGGGTCGGGATTGGCACCTAAAAATATTGAGGTTGCATTATGAACAACACAGGTATCAGCCCCCAAAACCGAGGTTACAAAGCAGTCAAGCTCGGTATTTTTAACAAGTGCCTCATCCTCGTGGGCGATATTTCTGAAGCCGGGCATTTTACCGTGGGTCTGATTTATGATAATACCAACGCTGTCTGCCTTTTCTTTCACCTTGGTATAATACTCGCCAATAGCGTCAACACCCTTGCTGTATACACTATTTTCATTTCTGTAATCGGCATCACCGTCATCAATACTGAAGTCTACTGCATCTGCACCTATTTCACGCGCAATTTCAATAGCTCTTAAATCGCCGTATTTTTTCTGTAAAGCACCTATCGAAAGTCCTACCAATCTTTCCATTTTAATCACCCAATTTTTTAAATACTAAAATTTTAGTTGCATATTCACTTTGATTTCTAAAGCTTATGCCCTGATACATAAGGCAATCCCCGCCGTAAACCTTTTCGTCAAGCGTATATTTTGCCTTTTCCTCCAAGCCCTGTAATTTTATGTATTCATCAGGAGCTAAAGCTGTTGGTGTTTTGCTGTATATACATACAACAACGGTATTTTTATCCTCCGAAACAAACTCAATTGCCGATAAATCACTTTCAAACGGAGAGCATAATCTATAACACTCGCCCTTATGGAAAACACTGCGTAATTCTCGGTATTTTTCCACCGCTTTTTTAGCCGTTTCAAGCTCTTTTTCACTGCATTTGTTAAGGTCTAATTCAAAACCGAACTGTCCGGGCAAAGCAACATTGCAACGCATCTCAAACGGGGTTGTTCTCCATACCTGATGATTAGGACACGCCGAAACGTGAGCACCCATAGAGGAAAACGGATAAACAAAGCTTGTTCCGTACTGAATTTTAATTCTGTCGAGAGCATCAGTATTGTCACTTGTCCAGGTCTGCGGCATATAGTAACGCATACCGAGATCAAAACGTCCGCCGCCGCTTGAACAGCTTTCAAACAATACATCGGGGAACTCGGTAACAAGTGTTTCAAGGATATAGTAAAGACCTAAAATATATCGGTGCATTACCTCGCCTTGTTTTTCGGCGGGTAAAAATGAAGAACCGACTTCCGACATATAGCGGTTCATATCCCACTTAACATACTCGATATTCGCGCTTTTTAAAACTCGGCTGACAGCGCCTATAATATAATCGCAAACCTCTTTATTGGATAAATCAAGCGTATACTGCCACCTTGAAAGACTCTGCTTTCGGCCGTTTGTATGTATTATCCAATCGGGGTGCGCCTCAAAAAGCCTGCTTACGGGGTTTACCATTTCAGGCTCAAACCATAAACCAAAGCGCATACCAAGTGCATTTATTCTTTCCGAAAGCTTTTTAAGTCCGTTAGGAAGGCGGTCTTTGTTCTCTATCCAGTCGCCAAGTCCTCCCGCTCTTTCATCTACTCTGCCTGCAAACCAGCCGTCATCAAGAACCATTGTATCAACACCTATTTGCGAGGCTTTTTTTGCTATATCAACTATTTTATCCTCGTTAAAGTTAAAATAGGTTGCTTCCCAGTTATTTATAAGCACAAAACGCTCGGCATCGCGGTATTTTCCGCGGCAAAGACGTGTTCTGTACAGCTTATGATATATTCTTGACATTCCCGAAAGTCCATCCGGCGAATAAACAAGCACCGCTTCGGGAGTTTGAAATGTTTCATTATTTTCTAAAACGAATTTAAAATTATAAGAATTTATTCCTATATACGCCCTTGCACAGTTATAGGCATCGGTTTCAACGCCTGCAGTAAAATTACCGCTGTATACAAGGCTAAAGCCGTAAGCATCACCTTGATTTTCTGTTGTTTCTCTGTTACAAATCACTATAAACGGGTTATGGTAAGCACTGCTTGCGCCTGCTCGGCTTTCTACATTTTGATTACCGTAGGCTATCGGTGTACGGTTTACCGAGCGTTCTCTTGCCCAGCAACCGTCAAGATGAATTATATCGCTTTTAGGCATACCGTAAAAATCTACCGTTGCACTAAACGCCTTTGAAAGCAGGAATTTTTCGCCGTTATTTACTATTTTTACGCTTCGGGTAATTGCATCCAATTCCTCAAAAACCGAATAACTCAAATATACATCAAGCTTTTTAAGCTCATCGTTAAGATGTATTATCAAGGTTTCAACCTTATCGCCTTTTTCGGCATAGGTTGACGGCAAACCGTCAAGAGACGGCTTACCCTCACATATCTCATAATCGCAAAATCTTAAAATGGTAAGATTACTACCATCTGAATGTTCACCCGCAAGAGAACTTATACGAAGGTCTGCACCGCCCTGCGGAGCATATTCAAGCGGGATATAATCGGTTGATTTGTTATCGCAATCGTATGCCGCCATATGCCTGTGACCGAAATTAAATGCGGTATCGGCATCAAGCTCATTATAAAGCCTTTTGCCCCAATAAAGATGGGCAAGTATTCCGTCATTAAACACACCTAAAGCGTAGGTTGTTTTTTCGGTATTAAGATAAAAAATATTATTTTTAAAAGAAATCATTTATTTCACCCTCTGTAAAAATCGGTAAAAATTGCGATAAATTCAACTCTTTTTAAATGCAACAAACAACCGACTGTATTTTTGGGTCGGTTGAATGGTTTTGCATAACGGATATCGGTTAAAATATCCGTTATGCATTCACTTTTTAAATTTTAGTGCTTTTTTTCTTGAGAACAAGAATTATTACCATTGAGATAATTCCTGCAACAAACACGCCTATTCCCACAATAAGAAGAATAATCCAAAGGTTGCTTTCTTCCTCTTCAATTATGGGTTCCATAATCTTAACCTGAATACCCTTGCCCTTTTCAATGTTTACCTTGCGGAATACATATTCGCTTCCGTCCTCCAAAACAGTATAAAGCTCATATTCGCCCGGTTTTATATCCTCAAAAGAGAACATTCCGTTTTTATCGGTAACAACGGAATCGTATCCGCGAAGGAATATTTTACCGCCAGGAAGTAACTTACCGGTCTGGTCATAATAGTAACCGCGAAGTATTCCGTAATCAGCAGGATTATATTCAACTGTACCGTCATCAACGCTGTAGGTAATAGCAGGAAGCATTGAAGCTATACCCTTCTGCACATTTACCTCCAAGCAGAACAATTCGCTTTCTTCGTTTTCAACAAGGTAAAGCTTATACTTACCGGGAGCTAAATTAGATAACTCATAATTACCGTATTCATCGGTAACTGCGGTTTTACCGCTCGGGTCAAGTTTAAGTTTTATATCT
>JAZSKL010000319.1:0-28462 GCA_045534855.1 Acutalibacteraceae bacterium | reverse complement strand
TTATTTCTCTGATAGAGCAAATTGAAGCAACCTTAAAAAGCAATGATAAAAGCGTAAGACTGCCGCAAAATACATTTTACTTAAATGATGACTGTATTCTTTCCTGCAAAAGAGAAAAGGGTACAACCCGCCATCCTTACGGTGCGGACGGTCTTACAGTATGGCTTTATAACAACGGAATTATCGAGGCTTGGGAATCTACCTTTAACCTCTTTAAACCCATTCACTACTGCGAGGAGCCATCGGTACACTTTTTCGGCGGTATTAAATCAGGCGAAAAGTATATTCCTGTTTCTCTCTTTGAAACAACCAAACAGTTGGGCGAAACCGATATTGAGCGTTACACAGTTTATGAAAACAAGTGCGCTTGGTATCTTGCATACACGGATGAAGTTATATTTGCGCTTCGCGTATTCGTAACCGATGAAAAAAAGGTTATTTTCTCATTGAGTGCAGTAAATAAATCAAATAAAGCACAAGAAGTATATCTTCTTTCCTGCTTTGAAACCATTCTTAACCACGCCGAGCGTGAGGACTTCTGGGCAAAAATGAATAAATACGCAAGAGCCGAAAACGGTGCTACTCTCTTCAAGCACTGGAATCACCGTATGGTTATCAAGCCGTATTTCGATGCGAATCCTGACCTTGCAAGTCATACTGTTGGTAAAAACGGTGCTTTCGGCAACTCAAGAGCCGCTATGACCTCCGAAACTCTGTTTAACGGCTGTTTTGCAGAGGAAAAAATCTCGGTTAATATGACCGATACCCCTGTTGCCGCAAATCTTTACCGTTATACTGTTGAGCCCGACTCTGCAAAGAGGGTTGACCTTGTTTTGTCATACTGCCACAACGATGCAATAGCGCAAGGATTTTTAGCAGAAGAAAATGACATCAAAAAAATGGAAGAGGATATAAAGCTTGCAGATGAAAAATTCATCCGCTCTCTTGCCAATTTCAAAATCAACTTCGGCGATTACAAGGGCGATATTCACCCCGCTATTCTCAACCGATTTATAAGAAACGTTCAAAAGCAGGTTTCTTTCTGTGCTTTAGGCAAAAACTATGACGGTTCGCTTCTCGGTATGAGGGACGTTATGCAACAGCTTGAAAGCTGTTTGCTCTGGCAACCCGAAGAATGCCGTAAAAAATTCCTTTCGGCAATTAACTTTGTTTTGGATACAGGTCGCGCACCGAGAAAATTCTCCTACCCCGAAAACCCAAACAATATGCCAAAGCTTGACCTTGATGAATACATAGACCAAGGCCCGTTCATAATTTCGGCATTCTATACCTATCTTGCATATACAGGCGATTTTTCAATCTTAAACGAGCAATGCACATACTACATTCCGAAACCCGACAACTCTGCGGTTTATGCAAAGACCGATTATTCCGATACCGTTTTAGACCACCTTATAAGAATTATGAAATTCCTTTGCAGTGAGGTTGATGACGAAACCGACTGCCTGCACATTCTTCACGGTGACTGGAACGATGCTATAGACCGCCTCGGCAGAACCAAAAAAGAGGGTAAGGACTTCGGCAACGGTGTTTCGGTTATGGCAACACTTCAGATGTACCGCAACTGCCGCGAGTTGGTTGAAATTCTTGAAACTATCGGCGGATATGATGAGCTTATCACAGAATACAATAATATGAAAACCCGATTGGAAAAGGGTCTTTTAGAGTACGCTGTTGAAACGAACGCAAATGGTGAAAAGCGTATTCTCCACGGTTGGGGCGATGACCGCTCATATATGTTAGGCTCATTCAGCGACCCTGACGGTTATAACAGAATAAGCGCGACCTCCCATTCATTCTGGGGAATTTGCGGTATGGTTGAAAAAGCACCCGAAACAAAGATGGTTGTTCACGAAGCCTTTAAGGCGTTAGACTCAAAATACGGTCTTTTAACCTTTAATGCGCCCTTAACCAACGACACCTATGACCTTTACGGCAGAATGTGTACCATTACCCCGGGTATAGCAGAAAACTTTGCCGCTTACATTCATTCATCCATTTTCGGCAGTATGTCGCTGTTTGAAATAGGAGAAAGTAAAATGGCTTGGGAACAGATGGAAAAATCTATGGTTATAACACACGAAAACTGCTCAAAAACACCGTTTGTTATGCCAAACTCCTACTGCTACAACCCCGACTATACCATAGACGGCGAATCTATGGGCGACTGGTATACAGGAAGCGGTACAACCCTTATTAAAGAATTTGTAAACTACGGATTTGGTATTAAGCCGGCATTAAATCAGGTAAAGGTTGAATTCCCCAACTACTTCCCTGCAAACCACGCAGAAATCGAGCTTAAAATCAAAAGCAAGAACCTAAAGCTTGTTTATAATAACAAAAATATCGGCAGCCGTACCTACACCGTAAACGGCAAGGTTTATGATACCGCATTGCATAAAATCGCAAATACGGAATATATTGTTCTCAAAAACGAAGATATATCAGATAATACGGTTATAGAAATCACCGATTAAAAAGCAGGACACATCATTTGAGGGGGCTTCCCCTATGATGTGTCCGATTTTTGTTTACTGTTTATTGTAAAAACAATCCTCGCGCCATTTTTGCGGGTTTGTATCAATATAATTCCAAATTTTTTGATAATCCATTTCGTTGCGAATTATATGGTCGTGGAAAGAGCGTTGCCAAACATCACCTACATATCCGTTTTTATGAATATCACGAGAGGCGTTCATTTTTAAATAACCCACAGCATTTGAAATAATTGAGCGTTTTTGTAGGGTCGATTCACGAATCGACCGTTCATCAATAATCGCAATTATGTGTATATGATTTGGCATAATAACGTATTTATCAATTTTTAGCAAAAAACGAGTATTCAATTGATTGATATATTTATCAACAATAATACCGATTGAATTTAATTTGATTTCGGGCGATTCGTGAATCGCCCCTACGATGTTACATAAAATTTTATGCTTTTTATGTGTGCATATCGTCACAAAATAATATCCGTTTTTGCTGTAATCAAAATTCTTTAACCTTGTCGGTTTTCGTTTTGGCAATTCCATTTTTATTCTAATGTTATTTCAAAAAGATCATTTGGTGTACATTCAAGAAGCAAGCAAATAGTTTCAATATTTTCATAACGAATAGATTTTGTTTCGTTATTTACCATTTTGCTGAAATTTTGATAGCTCATACCTAATTGTTTATATAACCAATATTTTGTGTGACCTTTTTGCTCCAATAATTCTAACACTTTTAATTTAATCATAAGATATTTCCTCATATCTGCTTTTTTGATTAGATAATATCTTATTTTTTCTCTTTACATATAGACTAATACATTATATAATCTAATAGTCTATAAAACATAGAAAGAGAAAGAGAAAGAGAAATAAAAATGATTAAACGAGTTATTATAGCGGGTTGCAGATATTACAATAATTATGAGCAAGCAAAGGCTTTTATTGATTTTTGTTTATCTGATATAAGAGAGAAAAACGAAATTATTATTATTTCAGGCAAAGCTCGCGGCGCAGATACTTTAGGAGAAAGATACGCAAAAGAAAATGGGTTTAAGTTAGAAATATACCCTGCCGATTGGGAAAAATATGGAAAAAGCGCAGGTCCTATACGCAACCGCCAAATGGCAGAAGCAAGTGATTATGTAATTTGCTTTTGGGATAAAAAAAGCCGCGGAACGAAATCTATGATTGACTTTGCCCAAAAATACAATAAACCTATTAAAATTAAATTTATATAAAAGTTAGCGATTTATTGATTCTAAAAAACGGCATATATCATTGACTTTTCCACGCGGTTGTGATACTGTATACACGAAAAGTATCATTCGGTTTTCGGGGGGCAGTTATGATTACTCTACATAAAAAGTCCGGCAAAGACTTTAAAATCCTAAATATCACCGACCCACAGCTCAGCAACGAGGAATGGGCTGACACACATAAAAACCGCGCAATTCTCACCCACACGATTACCGAGCTTGTGAAATCGGCAGAACCCGACCTTATCACAGTAACCGGCGATCTTGCGTGGGCGGGACACGATGTAGCATACGATGCTTTGGCGGATTTTCTTGACAGCTTCGGCATCCCTTGGGCTCCAATATGGGGCAATCACGACAATCAAGGCGGTGCAAAGGCAGTTGATGCTGTAGCCACAAGATATTTAGCCCGCCCCTTATGCGTTTATGAAAAGGGCGACCCCTCACTCGGCAACGGCAACTATGTTATCGCTGTTGAGGAAAACGGCAAGGTTATTGAGGGTATAATTATGATGGACTCCCACGACAAAACACCCTACACCTCCCCTGACGGTGCAGAGTCTAACGAGTGGGCGAGGCTTCTTCCCGAACAGCTTTTGTGGTATCGCGAGCAAGTTAAAATGCTTGAAGATTTAGGCTGTAATGATACCACCTTAATGTTACATATCCCGATATATGCATATCGCGAAGCGTGGAACACAGCGGTAAATCCTGAAATCGACCCTTCCTGCGTAAAGCCTAAAAACAGCACAGACATTACCAACTGGAATATCGGCTACACCGATTCTTTCGGCGTTAAATACGAAGAAATCAGCAGTTATCCGCAAGACGAAGGGATGTTTGATTTAATAACCGCGCTCGGCTCAACCAAGCACATACTTTGCGGACACGACCATGTAAATAATTATGTTATCACTTATAAAGGTGTGAAATTTATTTACGGTCTTAAAACAGGTGCCGGATGCTATTGGAATCCGATTTTGAACGGCGGTACTGTTCTTCGCATTGGCGAAAACGGCGTATGCGATGTTAAGCATTATTATGTTGATGTAAGTGCGTTTTGTTAACCTGCCGTGAAACGATTTTTATTAAACAATAATTTATATTTTTGGCAAGCCCCGTTTAACTTAAAAACGGGGCTTTGATTTTGCAATAACCAATATAACCGCATTAGCCATTTGTGCAAAATAACGATTTATAAGAATATTACAGTTAGATATTTGACAAATTTTATTAGTTTTTGTATAATTTATTTGTGATATATTATATATTTCAAATATCATACGAAAGGATAAATTATATGAAAAAATTACTTGCTTTAATTCTTTGCGTTATGCTTGTTTTCGGCACAATGCCGATGATGGGCGCATTTGCAACAACCGAAGAATCCAATGTTTCTTATGTTTTTGCAAATGATTTTACCGCTAATGCTGACGGTGTTATCAAATACACAGGCAACCTTACAGCGGATGAAATCACCGCCGTAAAGCTTTACTGGGCAGATTCTGACGGTGAAAAGCTTGACGGTTATCTTGCAATTGCCGAAATTGACGGTGCAACAGCTATTTCAGGCTATACCGTTACAGGCAGTAAGCTTATTCCAAAGGGCGCCGCAAAGCTTTTGATGGAGATTGCCACCGATAGCGAATCAGTTGAGGAATTATTTGATATTCCGCTTAATAAGCTTAATCTTGACAACGATGACGATTTTTCAATGTTCTTCATTTCGGATACACACATCAACCACGCTATGAACTCACAGTCTAACGGCAGCTATGCGGTTATGGGTAAGGCGTCTATGGTACAGCGTTTCGATATGCTTTCCGAAATGATGGATCAAAAAACCGCCGAGGGTGACAATGTTGTGGGAGTTTCGATTATAGGTGACGTTGTTCAAGGCGCACAAATTCCCGATACAAACTATTGGATTGCCGATGAATATGATTATACCTATGCAAACGATGTTTTATCATCCTCTGTTATAGAAAGCTCCTACCCCATTTGGTACACAAACGGCAACCACGATATCACTTTAGGTACAAACGGCGACAATTCCGCTTGGCTTAACTTCTTTGAGAGTAAAATTAACCTTTTAAATCAAAGCATTTCTAACGGTACATATCCGGAAAGTATTATAAACTCAATTCAGCCAATAGATAAGGAAAGCGGTATTTATTGGTATGATACCTATATTGCAGGCTATCATTTCATATATCTTTCTACTCCTTATAACGGATTCCAGGTTGGTGAAGAGCAGCTTGCTTGGCTTGAAGGTCTTTTAAAGGCTGATGCTGAAAGCGGAAAACCGACATTTATTTTAGGTCACTTCCAAACCGCAGGAACGGTTACAACCGTTACAAACAACGGAAAATGCCATATGAATGACAGCGATGCTTTCCAGACAATCCTTAACAAATACCCGAATGTATTGTATTTTTCAGGTCATACACACGCAAACTTCCTTTATGACCCTGTTTGCCTTATGATGGGTGATAATACCCCAACATACATTAACACAGGCTGCTTCCACCGCATTGAACAGCCTGAAACTTTTTACATAAGCGAGGGTATATACTGTCGCGTATATGATGACCGTATTGAATTTGAAGCAAGACATTTTTACAACTACACCGATAATACCGAGGGTTATTGGATTCCTTCAGCAAGCTATGTTTTAACCCGCAAGGATAGCACTGCTGATATGAATGTAAGCATAAACTCCTCTTCCGATGATATTATAACAGGCTCTACCCTTAATGCAACTGTAAACGGCAAAGCAGTTGACCTTACAAAATATAACTGCGAATGGTATATCGGAAACCACTTTGTTTCTAATGAAAATACATATACCGTAAGCAATGTTTGCGGTGAAAACAATGCTTTGAGCGTACCGAACGGTACGGTATCACTCAAGGTTTCCGAAATTGCCGACAGTTCCAAATACGCTTGGGCATTTGCCGATTCCGAGTCCCAAACCTGTATTCCGATATACACCGCACAAGACCTTGCCAAAATAGGTATTGACGAAAATTATCCGCTTGATGGTAATTATGCACTTATGGCAGATATTGACCTTTCGACCTACGGCAACTGGACACCGATTGGTAAAATGACCCTCGGTGAAAACGGCTTTACAGGTCTGTTTGACGGAAACGGTCACACAATAAACGGTATGACGGTTAATATAACAGAGTTGCCCGATGACGGTTCAGAGCATCTTTCGGGAGGACTTTTCGCTCATACTATCGGTGCTACCATAAGAAATCTTGTTATGAAAAATGCTTCGGTTACTTTGAGCAACAGTAAAGAATACTGCTTTGCAGGCGTTATTTCGGGTGACAGCGAAGCCGATTCCGCAGGTAATTCTACAATATACTCAAATATCGCAGTTATTGACAGTACAGTTTCTGTTCCTGCGGCTTATAATGTTGCCGGCGTAGGCGCAATAACAGGCGGTATAAACCGCAAATACACAAGTAACCGTAATGCAGGCGCTCATTTTATCGATTGCTATTCTAATGCCGATGTAAGCGCAGCAAACGGCGGCGGTCAGATTTGCCCCGGAGGCTTTGGCGGTTACGCATACAACACCAAAACACCTATTGTAATCACCAACTGTATTTTTGACGGTACTGTAAGTGGTATTGGTAATTCTCGCCGCGGCGGTCTTATAGGAAAAACAGTAAATCCCGTAACAACCGTTACAAACGGTTACTCAAATTCCGATAAGTATAATGAAACCGCTCCCGTAGAAGCGATTTATCCGATAAGCGGAACAAAGCTTACAACCGAACAGCTTACCGCCGCTACCGTAAGCAGTCTCGGTCTTTCCGACAAGTGGGTTGACAGCGAATACGGTCCTATCCTTAAAATTGCCGAATATGATATCGTTTACGGTGATTATATTAAGATTTCCACCGGTGCCGACCTTGCTAAAATAGGCGTTGATGAAGCCTATCCGCTTGACGGCAAGTACATTTTGGCAAACGATATTGACCTTTCAGCATACGAAAATTGGACACCTATAGGAAACGATTACTCACTTGGCGGATTTACCGGTACATTTGACGGTAACGGTTATACCATTTCGGGAATGACTGTAAACGCTACCGCTGTTACACCAACACTCGCTCAGGTTTATGGCGGTCTGTTTAATCATCTCATAGGTGCCTCCGTACGAAACCTTGTTGTAAATAATTCAACCGTTTTGGCAGGTCTTAGCGGCAAACAGGCTTTTGCAGGAATTATTGCAGGCGATGCCGAAGCCTCTGCTGCAGGGGTTCAAACCACTATTACAAATGTTGCGGTAATTGACTCCACAGTAACCATTACAGCAGCCCACAATAATGTTTGCGGTGCAGGCGCATTTGTGGGAACTGCAAACAAGAGATTTACAAATACCCGTGCGGGCGGAGTTGTTTTCAACAACTGCTATTCAAATGCCGATGTTGTTGCTAAATTTAACGGCAAACAAAGCTGTGCAGGCGGATTCGTAGGTTATGTTTACAACACAAATACTCCTTGTGAAATAAACAACAGTATTTTTGACGGCACTATTACAGGCCATGCCGGTGCAGTTACCCGTATAGGCGGATTTTTCGGCAAAGCGGTAAATGATGATACCATAGTTACAAATTCATACTCAAACTCGGATAAATATACCGAAAAGGCAGCAGAAACCAACATTTATCCTGTAAGTGGAACAATGATTTCTACAACCGCACTTGCAGAATCTTCGCTTTCCTCCTTAAGTCTTAATACAACCTGTTGGTACAACACCCCTGCAGGCGCTAAACATCGCTTAACGCTTACTGTTGGCGATATTGATGCAAGCGGTGATATTGATGCTGACGATATGCTTTACATCAGAAAGTATATCCTTGGAACAGAGGATAAAATTGACAGTGTTTGTGCCGATGTAAATCTTGACGGCAAAAACAATGTAAAAGACCTTGTAAGAATTAAAAAAGCATTGGCAAAATAAATTGGTATATTTATGGGGCTGCCTCACATCAGTGAGACAGCCCCATTTTTATGCTTTATGATAAATTATTTTTACTTGAAATATTCGGTTAAATATTCCTTGGTATTCTCAACCATTTCATCGAAAAGTTCCTTTGCCTTATCAAGTGGCAAACGGACAAGTTGATCATTTGCAAAGGCAGAAAAGGCAAGTTCTAAATCACGATTTTTTGCAGCTTCGGCAATTATTTCCTGATTGCCACATACTCTGCTGACAAGCGGATAAATTTCCATTGGAATTTCCCCTGCCATTACAGGTTTTACGCTATCATCAGAAAAAACAGCATTTGTTTCAACTACTGCACCGAGCGGCAAATTAGGAATTTGACCAATATTTGGGAGATTAACATTTGTTGTAAGACTTCTAAGACCTAAAATGGCACGAATTTGCTCAACACCTTCTTCACCGGTTTCCTTAATTACAAACTCTTCTTCACCATTTACAAGGCGTTCACTTTTAGCTAATCTTTTCTTTAAATCATTCCATCGCCATTCAACGGGAGTTAAGCCAAATTTCCATTCTTCAACCTGTTTTGGAGAATTCAAATACCAATCTCCGGGACAAAATTCCGCTAAATGACGGTCTCCTGCCGCCGCAATATATCCATAACGCTTAAACAAATCGAATTTAACTCTATGGAAGCAAGTGAAGCAATCGTTTAGATGTCCACCAAAGTCACAGTTAACACCATCTAAGTAATACTTGTCAACAAACTTTTTATATTCAGGAAATAGATCCATTCCTTGATAATATGCTGAAGTCAGCCATGTGAAATGATTCACACCAACAACATTTACCTTTATGTTTGAACGATCAACATTTTTAAATCCAAGCTTATCTTCAAGCATCCTTTTTATTAAGATCTGTGTACCAAAGACCTCATGGCAACAGCCGAAAGCCTTTATTTCAGGAAAGGCATTGTAAAGAGCCTTTACACAAATTGTCATAGGATTTGTATAGTTTATAACCCAGGCTTTAGGGCAATATTCTTTAATCGCAAGAGCGATTTCTTCGAACATGGGAACTGTTCGTAAAGCACGCACATATCCACCCGGTCCAACAGTATCACCAACAGCTTGATAAATCCCATATTTTTCAGGTGTATGTACATCAGATTCCATTTCCTTGAAAGTTGCAGGAAGAATAGAAATAATGACAAAATCAGCATTTCTAAGAGCAACTTCAATAGTATCAGCTGTTTTATACTCCCAAACAGATTTGCAACCTTCAACATCCCTTATTCTGTTTCCAATAATTTCATTATTCTTGGCAGCATTATAATCAATATCATAAAGATATACAGTACCACTGATATCCTCTGCCTTAGCAAGATCACTCATAAGACCCCAAGCCCAACCTCTTGAGCCGCCGCCCACATAGGCAATTTTAATATCTTCAACACGGTTTTCTAAATATTTCATACTGTTACCTCCATTTTAATACAACTATATAATATATCAATTTTTTACCCTATTTCCTTGATTTTATTGATGTTTTGGCTTGATATTCTTGATTTTTTTGATTATAATTTATATAATTACAGGAAAGGGTGAGCGCGATGCACGAAAACAAAATATTTTTGGGTGAAAATTTTTTGGAATTTGAAACCCTTAAAAATACACAGCCCGCAAAAGCAAAAATACACTACCACGGCAGCTTTGAAATATATTATTTAACAAAAGGCACCTGTTGGTATTTTATTGATAAAAAATCTTACAGACTTACCGCAGGGGATATTGCGCTTATTCCCCGCGGAGTAATACATAAAACAAGCTACGAAACCGAAAATTACTCACGTCTTCTTATAAACTGCTCCGAAAATTATATTCCGAAATCGGTAAAAGAGCTTATACCTAAAATCCCCGTTTTTTCAAAATCTGCCACAAGCGACAAGCAGATAGCGGATATTTTTGATGTTATCAAGGAAGAATATACCGCTCCCGATGAGTTTTCAGAGGATATAATCAAATCAAAAATTTATGAGCTTTTACTGCTGATAGCAAAGGAAAGCCGCGCAAGCGACCGCGAAAAAACCGAAAGTCCCATTGTGGAGCAGGCCGTTAAATATATAAGAAGCCATTTCAGCGAGGATGTTACGCTTAATGACGTTGCAAAATACTGCTTTGTAAGCCGTGAGCATCTTTCGCGCACCTTTAAAAAGGAAACAGGCTTCGGCTTTAACGAATATCTTAATGTTTACCGTCTTAAAAAAGCGGATTTGATGCTTAAAAACAACTCAAAAAACCGTATCTCGCAAATAGCTTCAAGCTGTGGATTTAATGACAGCAACTACTTTTCAAAGCTATATAAAAAAATGTATAACATCGCTCCAACAAAGGCAAAAATGCAAAAGGAGAATATTTATGTTTAATATTATTTCCCCCGAAAAAGCAGGTATTTCATCAAAATACGTGCTTAAATTCATAAAAACCCTTGAAAGACGCGGACTCGCTATGCACAGCGTTCTGATGATGCGCGGCGAGGATATTTTTGCCGAATACTATTGGAAGCCGTTTCATAAAGATTTTTGCCACAGAATGTACTCCCAGACCAAAAGCTTTGTTGGCATTGCGATAGGTCTTTTGGAGCAGGACGGCGCTTTAAATCTCGATGATGAAATTTGCAAGCATTTCCCTGAAAAGATTGATACTGAAATACCCCCATTTTTGCAACAGCTCACCATAAAGCAGATGCTTTTGATGGAAACTTGCGGGTGTTCTCCCCTTTGGTTTTACGATGACGACCCCGACCGCACGCATTTATATTTAAACCGCAATTCTGCCGACCATCCCGCAGAAACTCTTTGGGAATACGATAGTCCCGCATCTCAAGTTTTATCAACACTTGTTGAAAAACTTTCTAAAAAATCGCTTTTTGACTTTTTGAATGAGCGTATTTTTAAAAAACTCGGCACATTTAAAACGGCAAAAATTCTCAAAACCAAAACCGATGACAGTTTTGGCGATTCCGCACTTATTTGCACCACGCGCGATATTGTCTCCTTTGCGCGTTTTGTTATGAATAAGGGTGTTTGGAACGGTGAGCAGATACTTAATGAGGATTATATAAATACCGCAACCTCACGTCTTGCAGATAACGGGGTAACAGGCTTCAGCGGCGCTTACACCAATGGCTACGGTTATCAGATATGGCGCGTTGAAAACGGATTTTCATTTAACGGAATGGGCTGTCAGCTTACCATTTGCATACCTGATAAGGATTTTATATTCGCCTGCACCGCCGATAATCAAGGCTATGCGGCGGCAAAAGACCTTATTTTAACCGCGCTTTATGAGATTATCATTGATAATTTAGGTGAGCCGTTACCTGAAAACGATACGCTTAACGCTAAATGCGAGGAACTTAAAAAAGACCTTGAGCTTATACACCTTTCGGGCAATTCACACTCCGATTTTGCGAAGGAGATAAACGGCAAAACCTTTATATGCGAAGAAAACCCTACCGGAATTACCGATTTTTCAATTACATTTACTGCTGAAGACGAGGGCATTTTCAGCTATACAAACGCACAGGGAAAGAAAAAACTGCCGTTTGGGTTAAATAAAAACACTTTTTCAAAATTTCCGCAGTACGGTTATTCAACCGACCACGCAGGTCTTGAAAACAATGACGGTTATCTTTACAACTGTGCTGTAAGCGCTGTATGGGCAGAAGAAGAAAAGCTACAGATAAGAGCGCAGATTATTGACGATTATTTAGGAAATCTTTTAATGACATTTTGCTTCAAGGATGATATTTGCTACATTTCAATGATAAAAAATGCCGAGGCATTTTTAGACGAATACCAAGGCAGAATTTTAGCTGTAAAACAGTAGTAATTTCTATTAGGAGTGAATCTTTTGACAAAATCACTTGATTTAATAATGGACATAGGAGAACAAATGCTCATTTACGGAGCGGAAGTTCACCGTGTTGAGGACAGCATACAGCGGATGTGTAAGTCTTTAGGCTGCAGACGTGTGGATGTTTTTATAATAACATCAAGTATGGTGGTTACGGTATGCGATAAAGACGGCAACAGTCATACAAGAACACGCCGAGTTGAATATATCACGGTCGATATAGAAAAGCTTCATTTGCTTAACACCCTTTCAAGAAAAATTTGCGATAAAAAAATCGACCTTGACAGCGCCAAAAATGAATTTGACCGCATTCTGCAAACCAAAGCATATCCGTTATGGTTAGAATTTGTTTGTTACAGCGTAATCGCAGGCGCTTTTACTCTGTTTTTCGGCGGAAATTTAACCGAAGCGGTGTTTTCTTCGATTTTAGGCGGTATAATACGTGCTGTGGCATTTTTCACCGAAATAAGTATTAAAAATAAAATCTTTATAAAATTTTTATGCTCGTTTTCAGCAACCGCACTAACCTTTTGCTGTATAAAGCTTGGCATTTTGCAAAGTATGGATAAGGTTATCATAGGCAATATTATGACCCTTATCCCCGGAGTAGGTCTTACAAATTCTTTAAGAGATCTTTTTACGGGCGACAGTATTGCAGGTATTCTGCGTTTTATTGATGCTGTACTTACCGCACTCGGCATTGCAGGAGGATATTTTCTTTTTATTGTTTTAACGGGAGGTGTTCCACATTGACAAGTTTTGAAATTTTACAGCTTTTTGCAGGGTTCATTGGTTCTTTGGGTTTTGCAATACTTTTTAATATTAGAGACAAAAAGTTAATCGCTGCCGCCTTTGGCGGATTTCTTTCTTGGTTGATTTTTGTTTTATTGGAGTTTATAGTGTCAAGTGAACCCATACGTTACTTCTTCGTATCGGTAATAATTTCGGTTTATGCCGAAATTATGGCAAGACTCATAAAAACTCCAGTTACAACCTTTCTTATGACCTCTCTTATACCTCTTATTCCCGGAGGCTCTTTTTACAATACAATGGTATCGTTTTTTTCGGGAATTTCAGAAGATTTTTTCAACAAAGCAATATATACTCTATCACTTGCTATAGCGTTGGCGTTAGGAATAGTAATGACCACCGCTTTTACAAAAATAACCATACGACTTAAGGAGAAAATAATATGCAGACAATAAAAGATTTAAAAATAAAACGCACCGACAGACCTATCAAGGTTATGCAGTTCGGCGAGGGTAATTTTTTGCGTGCCTTTGTTGATTATATGATAGACATTGCCAACGAAAAGGGTGCATTTGACGGAAGCATTGCTATAGTTAAGCCGATTTCCTTTGGCAACCTTGATGCATTCAAAGAACAGAATAATTTATACACCGTTTTACTTCGAGGCAAAGAAAACGGCGAGGTTATAAACGACAGCAGAATTATCACCAGTGTTTCAAAGGTGCTTGATTGCGCTGACGATTATGAGGAATATATGGCTCTTGCCCACCTTGATACCTTGCGATTTATTGTTTCAAACACCACCGAGGCAGGAATAGTGCTTGATAAAAACGATAGCTTTGACTCACTTCCCTCAACCTATCCCGGCAAGCTTACAAAGTTCCTTTATGAGCGTTTCAATGCCTTTTCGGGTGCTAAAGATAAGGGACTTATCATTCTCCCAGTTGAGCTTATTGAGGAAAACGGCAAAAAGCTAAAAGAATGTGTTTTGGCGCTTGCTGATATTTGGAATTTAGGCGATGAATTTAAAAATTGGTTAAATGAGTGCAACATTTTCTGTTCAACCTTGGTTGACCGAATTGTAACAGGCTATCCGAGAGGCTATGCCGATAAGGTTTGCGAAGAACTTGGATATGAGGATAAGCTTGTTGATATAGGCGAGCCGTTCGCACTTTGGGTAATTGAAAGTGACAAGGATATAAGCGGAGAATTACCTTTAGATAAAATCGGACTTCCCGTAATTTTCACCGATAACCACAAGCCATATAAGGAAAGAAAGGTTCGCGTGCTTAACGGCGCGCACACCTCGAGCGTACTTGCAGGTTACCTTTACGGTATCGACATTGTAAGAGACTGTATGAGCGATGAGTTTATGGGTAAATTTGTACGCAAAGTGGTTGATGAAGAGATTGTTCCGCAGGTAAATTTACCGCTTGATGAGGTAAAGGAGTTTGCAAATTCGGTTTATGAGCGTTTTGAAAACCCGTTTATCGACCATGCACTGCTTTCAATTTCTCTCAATTCGGTTTCGAAATGGAAAGCGAGAGTTTTGCCGTCATTTAAGGATTATTACAAAAACAACGGCAAACTTCCAAAGCTTATTACATTCTCACTTGCGGCACTTTTGGCATTTTATTCATCAAATGATTTGCGTGAGGACGGACTTTACGCCAAGCGCGCAAACGGTGATGAATACATAATCCACGATGATAGGGATGTTCTTGAATTTTTTGCTAATAACACAAACAAGCCCGATTTTATAAAAAAGGCTTGTGAAAACACCGATTTCTGGGGTGAGGATTTAAGTCTTTACAACGATTTTACCGCACAGGTTTCATATTGGTACGAAAAAATTACAAATGATGCGAAATCGGCAGTAAAAGAGGTTCTTTTATAATGAAATGCATTAAAATACATAATTCGGATAGCGTTGCGGTTGCAATCGAAGCCTTAAAAAAAGGCGATGCCGTAACGGTAGAAACGAAAGAAATAACCCTTTTGAACGATATCCCCGCAGGTCATAAGTTTGCCTTGAAGGACATTGCAGAAAACGAAAATATAATTAAATACGCCTATCCCATAGGTCACGCAAAATGTGATATAAAGTCTGGCGAGCATATTCATACACATAATACCAAATCTAACCTTGCTGGCGTTCTTGAGTATCAATACACACCCGATTTCAAAGAGGTAACACCGCAAAAGCCGCTTACCTTTAAAGGCTTTAAAAGACCTGACGGCAAGGTAGGTATTCGAAACGAAATATGGATAATCCCTACCGTTGGCTGTGTGAACTCCATAGTTCGCGAAATTGAAAATGGGGCGCAAAAATATAAAACCCAAAATATTGATGGTATTTATTCATACAATCACCCCTACGGCTGTTCACAGCTCGGCGATGATATGAATATGACCTTAAAATACCTTTCTGGACTGATTAAACACCCCAATGCCGCCGCAGTTTTGGTTGTAGGACTTGGCTGTGAAAACGGAAATATAACCGAGCTTAAAAAGGTTCTCGGGAATTACGATGAGCAACGTATTAAATTTTTGGTAGCGCAGGAAACAGAGGATGAAATTTCAGATGGTGTAAAAATCATAGAGCAGTTAGCCTCCTATGCTAATACCTTTAAAAGAGAAACCTGTTCTGCCAATGAGCTTATAATCGGTCTTAAATGCGGCGGTTCGGACGGTTTTTCAGGCATTACCGCAAATCCGCTTTTAGGTTCACTTTCGGATAAGATTATCGGTATGGGCGGAAGCGCCATTTTAACCGAAGTTCCTGAAATGTTCGGCGCTGAAACTATTTTGATGAACCGTTGCCGTACCGAAAACGAGTTTCAAAAAACGGTTGAGCTTATAAACAACTTTAAAAAATACTTTATGCGCTACGGAGAAAAAGTGGATGAAAACCCCTCCCCCGGCAATAAAGAGGGCGGTATTACCACGCTTGAAGATAAGGCCCTCGGCTGCACCCAGAAATGCGGTACTGCGCCTGTTGAGGATGTTTTGTCTTACGGCGAATGTGTTAAGAAAAAGGGACTTTCCCTGCTTCAAGCACCCGGTAACGACCTTGTTGCCGCAAACGCTTTGGCGGTTTCGGGCGCACAGCTAATCCTATTTACCACCGGCAGAGGTACACCATTCGGATGTCCTGTACCAACCGCAAAGATTTCAAGCAACTCTGCGCTTTCTAAAAAGAAAAAAATGTGGATAGATTTTAACGCGGGTCAGCTTCTTGAAAACAAAACGATGAGTGAGCTTACAGATGAATTTACAGATTTTGTTTTAAAGCTTGCCTCGGGCGAAATAAGCGCAAAAGCAGAGGCTCTTGATAAACACGAGCTTGCAATTTTCAAAGACGGTGTAACACTTTAAAAAGGAGATTTATTATGAAATTCATGAGTGAAGATTTTTTACTGAAAAACGAAACGGCTAAAAAGCTGTATCACAATTTTGCCGCCGATATGCCGATAATTGACTATCACTGCCATATAAATCCGCAAGAAATTTATGAGAACAGAAAATTCGATAACATAACCCAAATCTGGCTCGGGGGCGACCATTACAAATGGCGTCTTATCCGCAGTAACGGCATAGGCGAGGATGAAATCACGGGAGAAGCCGACCCGCTTATAAAATTCCGTCATTTTGCAAAAATGCTGCCTAAAGCCATCGGCAACCCGATGTATCACTGGACACATCTTGAGCTTAAACGCTATTTCGGATATGACGGTATTTTGAACGAGCAAACCGCAGATGAGGTTTACGAACTTTGCAATAAAAAGCTTCAGAATGACGATATGACGGTTCGCTCGCTTATCAAAAAATCAAATGTTAAGATGATTGGTACTACCGATGACCCGATAGACAGCCTTGAATGGCACATTAAGCTTAAAAACGACAGCTCTTTTGATGTTGCGGTATTGCCGTCATTCCGTCCTGATAAAGCGGTTAATATTGAAAAAGCAGGCTTTTGCGAGTATTTAGAGAAGCTTTCTGCCGCTTCGGGAATTGAAATAAAAACCGCGGATGATGTTAAAAAGGCACTTACCAACCGTCTTGATTTTTTCTGCGAATTAGGTTGCAGAGCTACCGACCACGGACTTGACTATGTTGTATACTCACCTGCTGACAACGAGGAAATCGAAAGCATTTTCGCAACCGTTTTAAACGGCGGTGCAGTAACACAGGAGGATGCCGATAAGTACAAAACCGCTATTTTACTGCATTTAGGACGCGAATATGCAAAACGCGGAATTGTTATGCAGCTCCACTACGGCGCACAGCGCAACACCAACACAAAGCTGTTTGACCGCCTCGGCCCCGATACCGGCTTTGACTGTATTTCGGTTAAGGATTGCGGGGAAGCTATAACAGGATTTTTGAATGCTCTTGAGACCGAAAATGCTCTTCCCAAAACCATTCTTTATTCACTCAATCCGCAGGATAATGAGCTTTTGGGTACAATCCTCGGCTGTTTTCAGGGAACAGAGGTTGCCGGCAAAATTCAGCAGGGTTCTGCTTGGTGGTTTAACGATACAAAATCGGGTATGGAGGCGCAGTTAAAGTCACTTGCAAACCTTTCTTTACTCGGTAATTTTGTTGGTATGCTCACCGATTCGCGCAGCTTCCTTTCCTATACACGCCACGAATACTTCCGCAGAATACTCTGCAATCTTTTGGGCGAATGGGTTGAAAACGGCGAATACCCCGAGGATATGGAAACACTCGGACAGATAGTAACGGATATTTGCTATAATAACGCTGAAAGATATTTTAATATGTAAAATCAGTTTACAAACATTACAGGGAGGGCATTTTACCCTCCCTGCTTATTTTTTAATCTACAGCTGTCGATTTTCAATGCTCCCTTACGACACAACCATATAATCTTATAAAAATATAAAATGTGAGTGACGGTTTTATCCGTTCCAAAAACTAACCTCCCTTGTCGAAAGGGAGGTGGATTTTGCGTAGCAAAAGACGGAGGGATTCATAACTGAAAAACAAAATCCCCTCATCCGTCTTTGCCTTACGGCAAATCCACCTTCCCCGCCAAGGGGGAAGGCTTATCGGGCTGTCGAGGCGCCAGCCCCTACAACATCATTTCATCGATTTTGTTTTAAAATTTAATACGGTGTAGTTATTGCCGAAACACAAGATATCAGCTTGTAAAAATCGCAATTCATTTTTTCGCAGTATGTATAAAGAACATCTATTGAAACTTCGCCCACAGTGTCAGTTTCATAATCAGCAATACTTTCTTTTGAAAATCCTGTTATCTGTGCCGCTTCTTCAACTGTATAACCCCTTTCTTGCCGCAACACTTTAAGAAGCATAGCCATAATTTTTACCGATGATTTTGTTTTTAACACAATTTCTTTTTTCATTTTCCGTCTCTCCTAAAATAAAAAAGTGCGCCAACCGAAGTCAACGCACCGAAAAATGCATAACTCCAAGTTGTCGCCAAACAAACTTATTCCGCATAAAACCAAGTATGCAAAATAGAGCATGC
Organism: Acutalibacteraceae bacterium; assembly: GCA_045534855.1. GTDB lineage: Bacteria > Bacillota > Clostridia > Oscillospirales > Acutalibacteraceae > UBA737. The sequence goes on along the minus strand of JAZSKL010000319.1, from coordinate 9,536 downwards.
ATTTTTACCAAAATAAAAATACACACTTAGCTTTTGCGGAAAATATTAAGTTTGTTTGGCTTAATTAGTATATCATATATTTAATTTTTTTACAATTGTTTTTTTGAAGCAGCATTTTTTATTTTTATGTAGAAAATTTAATATATTTATATTATAATAATATAAAAGGGTTATACCCGAATTTTAATTGTATACAAATTCTTTTAAAAGGAGTTATTATTATGGGACTTATTAAAGCAGGCTTCGGTGCTTTGGGCGGTACTTTGGCTGACCAATGGAAGGAATTTTTCTACTGCGATGCTTTATCGGCAGATGTTTTGGTTAAAAAGGGTCAAAAGCGCACAAGCGAGCGTTCCTCCAACACAAAGGGCGAGGAAAACATTATTTCCAACGGCTCGGGCATTGCCGTTGCTGACGGTCAGTGTATGATAATCGTTGAGCAGGGTAAAATCGTTGAGGTTTGCGCCGAACCGGGTGAATTTACCTATGATGCTTCAACCGAACCTTCTATTTTCACAGGTAAGCTTTCAACAAGCATTAAGGAAAGCTTTAAAACCTTGGGCAAGCGCTTTACATACGGCGGTGACACAGGTAAAGACCAGCGTATCTATTATTTCAACACCAAGGAAATTATAAACAATAAATTCGGCACACCTAACCCAATTATGTTTGACGTTGTTAACCGCGAAATCGGTATGCGCCGAACAGTTCAGGTCAGATGTAACGGTGTTTATTCCTACACCATTACCGACCCGTTGCTTTTCTATACAAAGGTTTGCGGAAACGTCGAATACGAGTATACGCGCGACCAGATAGACACACAGCTTAAAGCCGAATTTGTTTCGGCTCTTCAGCCGGCTCTCGGCTCGCTTTCGGAATTGGGACTTCGTCCTGCACAGCTTCCCGCCAAGGTAAATGAGCTTAAAAACGCAATGAATGATGCCCTTAAATTGGAATGGGTTGAAAGCCGCGGTATTACGGTTGAAAAAATAGCCCTCAATCCCATAACCCTCACCGATGAGGATATGAAGAAGATAAACGAGATGGAGGATGCTGCAACCTACGGCTCGAATGCCTTTATGATGGCAGGCCGTATGACCGAGGCAACCGCAACCGCTATGGAAACCGCAGCCGCCAACGAAGCAGGTGCTTTAAACGGCTTTTTAGGTATGGGTATGGTTGGAAATACGGCAGGTGCAGGCGGTTTTTCTGCCGCACAGCAGTTTTATAATGCAGGTGTTGCACAACAGCAAACAGCACAGCAAAGCGCTCCCGCTCAAAACGGCTGGAAATGTGCCTGCGGCACCGTTGCAACAGGCAAATTCTGCCCCGGGTGCGGTGCAAAACGTGCAGATGACGGTGCTTGGAAATGCGCCTGCGGTGTTATGAACACAGGAAAATTCTGTACCGAATGCGGAGCTAAAAAACCGCAAACCGCTTGCGAATGCGGATGGAAACCGCAAGACGGTGCCAATCCGCCCAAATTCTGCCCCGAATGCGGCAAGCCTTGGGGTAACTAAACCTGATAAGGGGAGAAAATAATGTCGGTATTGCAAGAATACAAATGTCCGTGTTGTGACGGCGCCATAACCTTCGATGCCTCGCTTCAGAAGATGAAATGCCCCTACTGCGATACGGAATTTGACATTGAAACCTTAAAAGAGTACGATAACGAGCTTAAAAACGACCGTGATAACGAGATGAATTGGGATACCTCATCCGGTCGCGATTGGCAGGAGGGCGAGACTGCCGATTTGCGTGTTTATATATGCAATTCCTGCGGAGGAGAGATTGTATGCGACCATACAACCGCCGCAACCTCCTGCCCGTTTTGCGATAATCCCGTTGTTATGACAGGTCAGCTTTCGGGAGTGTTTAAGCCCGATTTCGTAATTCCGTTTAAATACGATAAAAAAGCGGCAAAGCAGGCTCTTCTAAATCATTACAAGGGCAAAAAGCTCTTACCAAAGGTATTCAAGGACCAAAATCACATTGACGAAATCAAGGGTGTTTATGTTCCTTTCTGGCTCTTCGGCGCAGATGCCGATGCATATATACGCTACAAGGCAACCCGTGTAAGAACCTTCAGCGATGCTAATTACATTTACACCGAAACCTCATACTACTCGGTAATACGAGGCGGAAATATAGGCTTTGAGCGCGTTCCGGTTGACGGTTCTTCAAAAATGGACGACACTCTTATGGAATCGATTGAGCCGTTTGATTTTTCAGAGGCGGTAGACTTTCAAACCGCATATCTTTCGGGATTTTTGGCAGATAAGTATGATGTAAACTCCGAGCAGAGTGCCCCGCGCGCAAACGAAAGAATTACAAGAAGCACCGAAAACGCCTTTCTTTCAACCGTTCTCGGTTATACCTCGGTAACTCCGGTTGCAGGAAACATCAGCCTCAAAAACCCCGATATAAAGTACGCTCTTTACCCTGTTTGGGTTCTTAATACATCGTGGAAAGGCGAAAAGTACACCTTCGCTATGAACGGTCAGACAGGTAAAATGGTTGGTAATCTGCCTATGGATAAGGGGCTTTTTGCAAAATGGTTTTTAGGAATTGCCGGCATAGCCTCTGCCGTAGCATTTGGAATAAGTTATCTTATTTCGCTGTTTTAAGGAGGGCGGATTATGAAAAAACGATTTTTTGCTATAATAATCTGCCTTTTTGCAGTTATTTATTCATTTAATTCTTATGCCGAAAATGAGGTTTATTCAAGACTCGTTGACCAAGCAGAGCTTTTAAGTGAAACCGAGCAGGTTAAAATACTCAAAAAGCTTGATGAAATAAGCCTTGAATACGAAGCAGATGTAGTTATAGTAACGGTTGAGGATTTAAAAAGCTATACTGCCGGGCAGTTTGCCGATGACTTCTTCGATTACGGCGGATACGGTTTGGGAGAAGATAAAAGCGGTGTGCTGTTGCTTATAAGCACCGATGACCGCGAATGGTACATTTCAGGCTCTGGATTTTGCGTTGATGCCTTTGACAGCAATACAATCGAGGATATCGGCGATGAAATAACCGATGACCTTGCAGACGGCAACTATGCTGATGCATTTACAACCTTTGCAAATGAATGTGAATATTATCTTAACGGTCATATAAACGGTTTTCCGTTTAATATCGGAAAAAGCATAATTATTTCGCTTGCTATCGGTCTTGTTATTGCATTGATTGCTACTTTGTATATGAAGGGACAGTTAAAATCGGTAAAACCGCAGAATACAGCAGGTAATTATGTTAAGGATGGCAGTATGTCGGTAAATGTTGCAAGAGATTTCTTTATTTACAGGCATATAAGCCGTATAAGAAAACCGCAAAACAACAATAACCACCGCTCTTCCTCGGGAAGAACCCATAGCGGAGGCGGCGGAAGATTTTAAAGCGCATAACCGATAATTTATATAAGAGGGAAGTTTAAATGGCTAATAAAATACGATTTACAGTTGGCGGAATTTGTTATTCAATATACAGTGAGGACAGCGAGGAATACATCCACGAAATCGGGCGCGAGCTTGAACGCAAAATGGATAAGCTTGCGCGCAACAATTCGTTTTTATCTACAACAATGGTTGCGGTTCTTGCCGCAATGGATGCAACCGATGCCCTTAAAAAGACCGAGGCGCAAAATGCAGAGCTTTTAAAGGAAATCAAAGCCCTTTCGGAGCGTTGTGCAATTGCGCGAAGCGATGCCGACCACGCTGTAAGACAGTTAGAGGAGTTAAAACGCAAAAATGGCGAGTATTAAACCCGAAGTATTAGCACCCGCAGGTTCTATGGAGGCTTTAGAGGCGGCTGTAAGGAGCGGTGCGGATGCCGTTTATCTTGGCGCACAGGAAATGAATGCGCGCAGAAATGCCGAAAATTTTGGTGAACAACAGCTTAAAAATGCCATTTCATACTGCCATATAAGAGGTGTCAAGGTATACCTCACGCTAAACATACTTATTTCAAACCATGAGCTTGCTCACGCGCTGGAAATAGTACGCTCGGCATACCGTTTTGGTATTGATGCCGTTATCGTTCAGGATTTAGGTCTTGCAAGACTTATTCATACCGCTTTTCCCGAGCTTCAACTTCACGCTTCAACACAAATGACGGTTATGTCGGAATCCGCTCTTTATGACCTTAAAGAAATAGGCTTCAGCCGCGTTGTTGCGGCAAGAGAAATGAACGCGTATGAGCTGAAACGCCTTTGCGATACCGCCCGTCAGCTTGATATGACGGTAGAGGTTTTTGTTCACGGAGCACTTTGTATGTCGGTTTCGGGACAATGCCTTATGTCGGCAATTTTAGGAGGGCGAAGCGGCAACAGGGGACTTTGTGCAGGTCCTTGCCGTTTGCCGTTTGAAGCACCGAACGGCACAGGCTATGATTTGAGCCTTAAAGACCTTTCTCTGCTACCGCATATTGATACGCTTGCCGAAATGGGCGTTGCTTCTTTAAAAATAGAGGGCAGAATGAAACGTCCCGAATACGTTGCCGCCGCAACCGCATCTGCAAGACAGGCGGTAGACAAAAAGGAAATACCCGATTTACTTAAAAGCAGTCTTTCTAATGTGTTCTCCCGTTCAGGCTTTACAGACGGTTATTTCACCAAAAAAATAGGCACTGATATGTTTGGAACACGTACCAAGGATGATGTTACCGCCGCAAATATGGCTTTTCCGCTTATACACGAATATTACCGCACCGAAAGACAATCCGTACCCCTTGCTATGAGAGCCAACATAAAATCTGACGGCTCTTCCCTTACTCTTTGTGACGGGGTTAATACCGTTACGGTAAAGGGCGAAATTCCTCAAAAAGCGCAGATGCGCGCTTTAGATGAGGAAACAGTAGTTTCTTATGTTACTAAGTTAGGCGGTACGCCTTATTACTGCGCCGATATCAAAACCCGAATTGAGGACGGTCTTTTCCTTCGCGGTGCTGACCTTAACGCTATGCGCCGAGATGCAGTTGAAGCATTAACCGCGCTTCGTGCAAAGCCTGCTACAAGAAAAGAAAATGATTATAAATTAAACCGCGATTTCTACTATCCCGCGCAACGCCCCGCAATAGTGATAAGGGTGGAAAATAAAGAGCAGATAAGCGAAAAGCTTTCAGGTGTTTCAGCGGTTGTTTTTCCGCTTGAATGTGACCCGCCAAAGGCTTTGCCTGAAAACATCCGCCTTATTGCCGATATTCCGCGCGGAGCAGAGCAAGCCTTTATTGCCGAAAGACTGCGTGTATTCAAAAATGCAGGCTGTCGCGCCGCTATGTGTTCAAACCTTTCGGATTTAAAAACCGTCCGCGATAACGGTATGACACCGATTGGCGGTATAGGTCTTAACGCTTACAACAGCGAAAGCGTTTCGGTGTTAAAACAGTTTTCCTGCCGCGCGGTTACTATGTCGCCCGAGCTTTATTTGAGCGATATTTGCCGTATGAATACCGCTCTGCCAAAAGGCGTTTTTGCCTACGGAAGATTACCGCTTATGCTTACTAAAAACTGTCCGATTTCCAACGGAATGAAATGCAGTGATTGTAATAAATCACAAGTCTTGACCGACCGCAAAGGAACTAAATTTCCTGTTCGTTGCAGAGCCGGTTTAAGCGAGGTTTTAAACAGCGTACCGATTTATCTTGCCGACCGCCTTTCAGAGCTTTCGGGTACTGATTTTATGCTTCTCTACTTCACCGATGAAACCCCTGATGAAGTCGAAAGAATTATAAATGCCTACCGTTTGGGCAGTGCGGCCGCTGCAGGAAGCTACAGAAGAGGTCTTTATTACAGAAAAGTTGATTAGAATAATTAACTGATATCTTGAAAAATTTTTCAAGTATGTTATAATAAAGTATATTATTTAAAAAGGAAGTTTTGTAAAATGGAAAAACCCGTATTAGTTGAAATCTCTGCACGTCATATTCACGTAAGCGAAAGCGACCTTGAAATCCTTTTCGGTGAAGGTCATAAGCTTACCCACAAGAAGGATCTTTCCCAGCCCGGTCAGTTCGCTTGTGAGGAAAAGGATACAATAGTTGGCCCCAAGGGAAGTCTCAAGGCTTCTATTTTAGGTCCTGTTCGTCCTGCAACACAGGTTGAAATTTCTTTAACAGACGCTCGTTCTATCGGTGTTGCCGCCGCTATCCGTGAGTCGGGTGACATTGCAGGCACAAACGGCTGTAAGGTTGTTGGTCCTTGCGGTGAGGTTGAAATAGCAGAAGGCGTTATTGCCGCAAAGCGTCATATCCATATGACCCCTGCTGATGCCGAGAAGTACGGTCTTGTTGATAAACAGATCGTTGGTGTTAAGGTTCCTACCGATGGCCGTTCTCTTGTTTTTGATGATGTTGTTGTTCGCGTTAACGATAACTTCAGCCTCGCTATGCACATTGATACAGATGAGGCTAATGCCGCTGCCGTTCCCGGCGGTTGCACAGGTGAGATAATTGCCTAAAAGTATAGGGCTTTATCTGCATATTCCGTTTTGTAAGAAAAAGTGCTCTTACTGTGATTTTTACTCTGCCTTTACAACCGATGACGGGTTAGACAGGTATACCGAGGCACTTATAAATGAAATAAAGCGGTGGGGCGGCTCTTTAAGTCGCCCCATTTCTACTATATATTTCGGCGGCGGAACTCCCTCCTTACTGGGAAAACGAATTGCAGATATTTTACAAGCGGTAAAAGAAAGCTTTGGTGTTGCAGATGATGCAGAAATCACCGCCGAAGTAAATCCCGATGAAGATACAAAGCAGTTTTTAGAGTATGCTAAAAACTGCGGAGTAAACCGCCTTTCAATAGGACTTCAGAGTGCAAACGATGATGAACTGCGCCTTTTGGGCAGACAGCATACCGCTAAAGATGCCCAAAACACCGTTTTAGCGGCACGCGAGCTTGGATTTAAAAACATCTCATTAGACCTTATGCTTGCCTTGCCCGAAAGCACTAACGAAAGCTTTTTAAACAGCGTTAATTTTGCGCTTTCACTCTCTCCCGAGCATATTTCGGCGTACATCTTAAAGCTTGAACCGAATACAGCCCTGTCTCGCCGCAGGGATATGAATTTTGCCGATGATGAAACGGCAGAAAATCAGTATCTTCTGCTCTCTGATGCCCTCAAAGCAAACGGATTTGAGCATTATGAAATTTCAAATTTTGCAAAACAAGGCTATGAAAGCCGCCACAACCTTAAATATTGGAATTGCAAGGAATATTTGGGTATAGGTCCTGCGGCACATTCATTTTTGGAGGACGAACGCTTTTATTACCCGCGTGATTTGCAAAAATTCCTTAAAAACCCCACCGTTGAAAAAGACGGTACAGGCGGAGACATATACGAAAAAATTATGTTGGCATTAAGGCTTAAAAAGGGCTTTGATTTTGCGGAATTTCCTACAACATTAAACTTCCTTAAAACACTTGAAAAAAACAATTTCGGAACACTTTGCGGTACTCATTTTTCACTTACCGCGCGCGGTATGCTGGTTTCAAACAGCATAATTTCCGAAATACTGGAGCGAATATAATGAAAACCTTTAAAATACATCTTATCCGTCACGGTCTTACCGATGCCAATATTTTAGGTGAATACATCGGTTCGCGTACCGATCTGCCGTTATCCCCCGAAGGTGTTGACGAGCTTCGTTCTTTGAGGGAGAGTATAGACTATCCTAAAATAGAAAAGCTTTATTCAAGTCCTATGCTTCGCTGTAAGCAGACAGCAGGCGTTTTATATCCCGATATGGATGTTACGGTTGTTGATGAGCTTACCGAATACGATTTCGGCGAATTTGAGGGTAAAACTGCGGCACAGCTTGAGGGTCTTCCCTCTTACAATGAGTGGACATCAGGTAAAATCACAGCTCCTCCCGGCGGCGAGCAAACAAGTGATTTTATCAAGCGCTTATGCCTTGGACTTAATGAAATCGTTCGTGATATGATGCAAAGCGGTGTAACTAATGCCGCTGTTATGATGCATGGCGGTGCTATTATGATGCTTCTTGCCGCTTGTGCAGTACCGAGACGCCGCAGTGTTGAATGGACAAGCGAAAACGGCAGAGGTTATTCTCTGCTTATCACCCCCTCGCTTTACCACAGCAGCGGCATTGTTGAGGTTTACGATATAATTTAGGAGTGTAAATTATGGTAAATATCGGAAATGATTGGGACAATATTCTAAAGGATGAATGGGAAAAGGATTATTACAAAAAGCTTCGTGAGTTTCTAAAATCGGAGTATTCCTCTAAAACCATTTACCCCAATATGCACGATATATTCAACGCGCTTAAATATACATCCTTTGAGGATACACGCGTTGTTATAATCGGTCAGGACCCATATCACGGAGTCGGTCAGGCGCACGGACTTTGCTTTTCGGTTAAAAAAGGTATTGAACCGCCACCCTCGCTTAAAAATATTTTCGCCGAGCTTCAGAGTGACCTTGGAATTACCCCACCGTCACACGGCGAGCTTACCGATTGGGCGAAACAGGGCGTTTTACTCCTCAATACCGTACTTACTGTTCGTGAAAACAACGCAAACAGCCATAAGGGTATGGGTTGGGAGGCCTTTACCGACCGCATAATTTCCGAGCTTAACCGCAAAACTACACCGATTGTTTTCCTGCTTTGGGGAACTCCTGCACGCAAAAAGGCAGAAATCATAACAAATCCAATCCATCATAAGCTTGTAGCGGTACATCCAAGTCCGCTTTCGGCATACAGAGGATTTTTCGGTTGCCGTCATTTTTCTAAAGCCAACGAACTGCTCCAAAAAAGCGGTCAGAAAATCATCGATTGGCAGATAAAATAATTATTAAAATCAAAAAGAGGTTTTGCGTAATCGCAAAACCTCTTTCACATTTAACCTTATTAGTATGCTACACCCTGAGCGATCATTGCATCTGCAACCTTCTCAAAACCTGCAATGTTAGCACCGGCAATGAGGTCACCCTCCATACCGTACTTCTTAGCAGCTTCGTAAGAATTCTTGTAGATGTTAGCCATAATCTGGTGAAGCTTTGCATCAACCTCTTCGGAAGTCCAGCTGTAACGCATTGAGTTCTGGCTCATTTCAAGACCGGAAACTGCAACACCGCCTGCGTTAACTGCCTTAGAAGGAGCAATTACTACGCCGTTTGCTTTAAGGTATGCAACAGCCTCATCAGTAGTAGGCATATTAGCAACCTCAACATAATACTTAACACCGTTTGCAACGATGTTCTTTGCATCTTCAAGACCAACCTCGTTCTGGGTAGCGCAAGGCATAACGATATCAACCTTTTCGCACAAAGGTCTCTTACCCTCAAAGTAAGGTACACCGAACTTATCAGCATAATCCTTAACCTTATCATGACCGGAAGAACGCATCTCAAGCATAAAGTTGATCTTTTCTTCGGTGCAGATACCGTCTTTATCGTATATATAACCGTCAGGACCGGAAATAGTTCCGCACTTACCGCCAAGCTCGTTAATCTTTTTAACAGTACCCCAAGCACCATTACGGAAGCCGGAAACAGCAAAGGTCTTGCCCTTGATAT
>JAZSKL010000084.1:0-8795 GCA_045534855.1 Acutalibacteraceae bacterium | reverse complement strand
CCTCTGCGATATTTCATTGGGCGCATTGCTTCAGCTCTTAGCTGCAGGAAACCGCCTCCATGGCAGGAATCCGCTTATAGTCTTCATAAGGATACCACATTTACCCGGGAAAAGCAAGCCAATTTTATTACAAAACTGTAATATCTTAAAGTGGTTACACAAGGAAAAGACCGAATTTCAACATTAGAAATTCGGTCTTTTAAATATGATTTGTTTTTTGTAAGTCTATTCGTTAAGATCGTATCAAGGCGTATTTATGCCTTGATAGCAGACTTTAATTCTTCGGTTTTATCGGTGCATTCCCAGCGGAAATCGGCATCCTCGCGACCGAAATGTCCGTAGTTAGTGGTCTTTCTGAAAATAGGACGGCGAAGCTGTAAGGTATCGATAATTGCGGCGGGGCGAAGGTCAAATACCTTTGAAACTGCTTCGGAAATCTTATCATCGGAAACAATACCTGTACCGAAAGTATCAACCATTACGGAAACCGGCTTTGCAACGCCTATTGCATAAGCAAGCTGAACCTCACACTTTTTAGCAAGACCTGCGGCAACAACGTTTTTAGCAACGTATCTTGCAGCGTAAGCGGCACTGCGGTGAACCTTTGTTGGGTCTTTACCCGAGAAAGCACCGCCACGGTGACGAGCCATACGGCCATAGGTATCAACAATGATTTTTCTGCCTGTGAGACCTGTATCTCCCTGCGGTCCGCCAACAACAAAGCGACCGGTTGGATTGATATAGAACTTAGTATCAGCATCCAAAAGGTTTGCGGGTATAATCGGCTTTATAACCTCATCTAAAATACCCTTACGCAGGGTTTCAAGGTCAACATCAGCACTGTGCTGACTGGAAACAACTACAGCATCAACGCGGGTGGGAACACCGTCATTATACTCAACAGTCACCTGTGTTTTACCATCGGGACGAAGATAGGGGAGAGTGCCATTCTTTCTTACATCGGTAAGACGCTTTGAAAGGCGATGAGCAAGAGAGGTAGAAATAGGCATAAGCTCTGCGGATTCATCGCAGGCATAGCCGAACATCATACCCTGATCGCCCGCACCGTGGAGATTGTAAACATCCTCCTCGCCATCCTTAAACTCCATAGAGTGGTCAACACCCAAAGCGATATCGGGAGACTGTTTATCAATAGCGGTCATAACAGCGCAGGTATTACCGTCAAAACCGGCATCTGCACCGTTATAGCCTATATCGCAAAGAACTCCGCGGACAATAGCCGGAATATCAATCTGTGCAGTTGTGGTAATTTCACCCATAACGGTTACTATACCTGTGGTACAAAATGTCTCACAAGCAACACGGGCAGTTGGGTCTTGAGCGATGATTGCATCAAGAATAGCATCGGATACCTGGTCACTTACTTTATCAGGATGACCTTCATTTACCGATTCGGATGTAAAAAGCATTTTTGCCATTTTAAAAACTTCCTTTCATATTATAAATCTTTTAATAAGCATTAAAAAAACCGCCCCGAAAGAGACGGTTAAAAGCCTCATCTTTCGGATTATCCGCAGGATTTGGCACCTTGTCATTAAAGACAGGTTGCCGGGTTTCAACGGGCCTGTTCCCTCCACCACTCTTGATAAGGAAATATTCGGTTTGCATAAAATATTTTAACACAAAATATTGATTTGTCAAGTACAAAACTCAATTATTTTATTTCAATTCCAAGGTAAAACATTACACCAACGGCAACTATTGCCAAAACAGCAGAAGCTACGGTAAGTAAAACAGATCGGGCATTCATTTTATAGGTATTTTCGGTCTTTTGTTCAAGTAATTTGTTCTTTTTGAGCACATTGGTAAACGGTTTATATATAAGAAGCATAAGAGAGGAATTAAGCACCGATTTAAAAAGGTTAAAGGGAAGAAGCACAGGAATGATCATATCAAGCACTACCTCGGTAGGCATTTTAAGATAATATGGAGTTATAAAGATGTTTGCGGTTATCATTACGGCAGTTACCGAAATAATTGTAAGTATTCCTGCAAGTATTGCTCCTGTAAAATTGCGTTTGAATTTATAAACCGTACCGCAAACAAGCACAAATGTACCGCTTGCTAAAATATTCATTATAAGTCCGTAAACACCGGTGGAGCTTATCGTTATAAATTCGAGTAAGGCAACGGCTATTACCGAAATAAATCCATATAGCGGACCGTACATCAACGAAATCATAGAAAGTACGGCGTCTTTTAGGTCAAGCGATAAAAAACCGCTTACCTTAAACATAGCTGTGCAGAATGTAACTAAAAAGGAAACGGCTATCAGCATTGCACATACTGCAAGTCTTTTAATGTTTTTGTTTGGCATAATTTTTTCCTCCTGTATTAGGGCATAAAAAAGCCCTCACCGAAAAGTGAGGGCGAAAAAAATGCAAAAAAGCACTTAACTTCTTTCATCCGGACTGTACCGTCGGCTTCGGAATTACACCGAATCAACCTTAAAAAGGCTCGCGGGCTATACCGCCGGTGAGGAATTGCACCTCGCCCTGAAGTTTCTTCGTATATTATATGCTTTTTAATATGTGTTGTCAATATGAATTTTATTTTGCTCTATGACGGCATATTCTTATACTGTAAAAATATATGTTGCTTTTAAAATCGTTTAATGGTAAAATGTACTTATAATCTTGTGCGCAAGGTCTTGGCGCTGCGCATTTTTTAATATACGATTAAAAAAGGAGAGAATTATAATTGAAAAGATTTAAAAAATTTGCGGCTTTAATTTTGTGTATAACTTTAATTTTCGCAGCCGTTCCCTTTGCATCACTTATCGCTTTTGCGGGAACTACAAGCGGTATTACTGGTGATTGCACCTGGGTGCTTGACGGTGGCGTGCTTACAATTTCAGGTAATGGTAAAATGGAAAATTATGATTATGCTTCCGATTACAATTCACCTTGGTATAATAATACTGCAATAACAGAAGTTATTATTGAAAAAGGTGTTACAAGTATAGGTGATTATGTATTTTACGGTTGCGAGAATATTACAAGTGTAACTATTCCCGATGGTATTACAAGTATAGGTGATTGGTCATTTGCCAGTTGTCGTATGCTTCCAAGCCTAACAATTCCAACCAGTGTTACAAGTATAGGTAAAGATACATTTATGTATTGCAAAAAACTAAAAGATGTTTATATAACCGATCTTGAAGCATGGTGCAATATTGAGTTTACTAATTATTATTCAAACCCTATGGATTATGCCCAAAATTTATATTTAAATGGCAAGCTTCTTACTGAAGTTGAAATTCCTGAGAGCATTACAAATATAGGTGTGTTTTTTGCAGGTTGTGATAAAATTGAAACAATAAATATTCACGATAAGGTTACAACAATAGGTCATTCGGCATTTCGTAATTGTTCCAGTCTTAAAAATATAACAATTCCGGAAAGTGTTACAAACATAAAAGCTTACGCATTTTGCGGTTGTAGCAGTCTTGAAAGTTTTTCTATTCCCAACACTGTAAAAACAATGAGTCATCCTCTGTTTGAAGATTGTAGCAGTCTTAAAAATATAGAATTGCCTGATTATATTACAGCCATAGGTTATGCTATGTTTAAAAATTGCACCAGCCTTGAAACTATAAGTATTCCCCCAAATGTAAAAAGTATAGATATGGAAGCATTTAAAGGTTGCAGTAGTCTTAAAGAAATTAACCTTCCCGAAAATGTTACAAATATAAGCATGTATGCATTTGAGGGGTGTAGCAGTCTTAAAGCTATAGATATTCCGCAAGGTGTTACAAGTATAGGCGGGTATGCGTTTAAAGATTGCGTTGGCTTTACAAATATAATCATTCCTGATAGTGTCACCAGCATAGGTATTAAAGCGTTTCAAGGTTGTACCAGTCTTGAAAGTATAACTTTGCCTTTAATAGGTGACGGTAAAAATAATACTTATTTCGGTTATAGTTTCGGTGCATATTATTACGGAGTAAATGGAGATAATGTTCCAACCTCCATTAAAAATATTGTAATTTGGGGAAATCTCAAGGAAATATCAGATTATGCATTTTCTTATTGTAACAGTATTGAAAATGTAATAATTCATAATAATGTTGAAAGAATAGGTTATCAGGCATTTTATAAATGCAAAAGTCTTAAAAGTATAACAATTCCCAACAGTGTAGAAATTATATCGGAAGTAGCCTTTGATGGTTGCGATAATTTGACTATTAACTGTCACTATTCATCTTTTGCGAAGCAGTTTGCAATAAAAAATGGTATAAATTATTCTGTTATCAGTGTTTTATGTGACGCTTCGGGTGATGGTGTGGTAAATTCCGATGATTTGATTTCTATTAGAAAATACATTTTAAACGGAAATGATATTTCGCCTGATGGTGACTGCAATAATGATGGCGTTATCAATGTTAAGGATTTAGTTAACCTTAAAAAGATACTTGCCAAATAAATTTAAAAATAATAACAAGGGGCCGTCTTACAAAAATGTGAGACGGCTTATTTTTTTGCCCAAATTTTCAAAATGTCGGCAAATGGCGGTGTTTGGCGGGGTTTTGTAATGCTATGTCGGTGAATGTTCTGAAATCAGGGGTTATGATAATTGTGTCGAAAGGAGGTCGGCACATGAAACAAAGTGACAAGCTTTTAAAAGCAACGCTTAAAACCTTACTTAACGAAAGGCTTTCTTATGCGGAAGAGCAATCCCTTAAGGATGAAGGCTTTATTCTTAAAAAGCCAACGAGAAAGGCCGCGGTAATGATAGCTCTTTATAAAAAGGCGGTGTCGGGCGACCTTTCGGCTATTAAGGAACTGCGGAGCATTGTAAGTGACAGGGCAGATAATGCTCCCGTTTCTTCGGGGACGGTGATGATAATTGACGACATCGAGCATTAAGCTCTCTGAAATCGTAGGAGGCGGCTACGATGATTATTGGGAATGCAAAGCGCGCTACCGTGTTCTCAAAGGGGGCAAAGGCTCAAAAAAGAGTGCGACAACGGCACTGAATTTTATTTACAGACTTATGCGTTATCCCGATGCAAATCTGTTGGTTGTACGTCAGGTAATGAACACCCACCGCGACTCAACTTTTGCCCAGCTTAAATGGGCACAGGAGAAACTTCAGGTTTCTCATTTATGGAGCAACACCGTAAGCCCTTTAGAAATGACCTATTTGCCTACAGGTCAGAAAATACTGTTTCGGGGATTTGATGATGTACTCAAGCTTGCTTCTACTACCGTTACAAAAGGATACCTTAACTTTGTATGGGTAGAGGAGGCGTTTGAGCTTATACATGAAGAGGATTTTGACAAGCTTGACCTTTCTGTACCAAGGGGTAATGTACCGCCGCCGCTTTTTAAGCAGACAACACTTACCTTTAATCCCTGGAGTGCTGCTCATTGGCTGAAAAAACGTTTTTTTGACAGCAATACGGCTGATACAAAAGTTTTTTCAACCAACTATCTTATAAATGAATTTTTAGATGATACCGACCGCGCGGTTTTTGAACGTATGAAACGTACTAACCGCCGAAAATACGAGGTTGCAGGTCTTGGAAACTGGGGAATTGCCGAGGGTCTTGTTTTTGAAAACTGGGAGGTCGGTGTACCTGAAATATCAAGTCGAAACGAATACTGTTGGCGCAGTTTTTTCGGTCTTGATTACGGTTATACCAACGACCCCACCGCATTTGTTGCATTTAAGGTTAATCCGATTGATAAGATACTTTATATTTATGATGAGTTTTACAAGCGGAAAATGCTTAACTGTGATATTGCCGAGGAGATTAAAAAAAGAGGATATTCAAAAGAAAGGATACGCGCCGACTGTGCCGAACCTAAATCCAACGATGACCTGAAAAGACTCGGAATAGGAAGAATAACACCATCGGTAAAGGGACGCGACAGCATACTAAACGGGATAGATAAAATTTCGGAATACAAAATGTTTGTTGACCCAAAATGCACCAATATGATAAGAGAACTTTCAACCTATTGTTATGAGGATAATGCCGGTGAAAGCGGAAGAAGAATGCCTAAGGATTCTGAAAACCATTTATGCGATGCCCTGCGCTATGCGTTTGAGGATGTAAGGTTTTTTCATCCCGAAAGGCAGGAAAAGGCGAGTACCGAAAGATACGGTATACAGAAAAAAGATTTTAGCGGAGGTTGGAGCTGATGAGCGAATTTATTTTTATTTTTTTTGGAGTTTTCTTTTTTGTGTGCGGATATATTATCGGCAAAGGAAAACAGGAGACTCCTGCCAAACAGAAAAATATGCCGCCTAAAATAAAGGTTGAGGGTATTCCGGAAACCCGATACTTTTTAAGCTATGACGGCAGTGAACAGGAGTAATTTTATGGCAGATATAAATACTTCGGATGCAAAAGGCGTACCACAGCCCGAAGCAAACGAAAATTTAAAACAAAATGCAGTGCCGAATACAAAAAATGAGGCTGTAATATCTGTTAAATTCAACAAGGAAATGATAAAGCTTGACCGTGAGCGTGCCGCAGAGCTTGCACAAAAGGGTATGAAGTACGAACAGATAAGTGCAGATTATAAGCGTCTGCGAGACCTTGCTTCGGCTAAAGGTATGGGTGTTAGCGCTTATCTCGGTATGCTTGAAACCGAGGATACCGCTTTACGCAAAACGCAGTTGCTTGAAAGCTGTGGCGGAAATGAGGAATTGGTTGAGCATATAATGAAGCTTGAAAACTCTAAAGCTTATGATTACGGTTTTGCCGAATTACAGGAGTTTTTTCCTGAATTTAAAGATATTGAACAACTGCCTGAAAGTGTTGTTTCGGCAGCAAAGCTTAAAAGAAGCTGTCTTTTGGATGAGTATTTGCGCTATTTGCTTTTGCAAAATCGCATTGCTAAAAACGCTGAATTACAGCGCAAAAATTCCAAAAAGGCAAGCATTGGCTCACAGTTGGCATTTACTGATGAGCAGGATGGCGTAAACCTTGCGTTTTTACAGGGTCTATGGCGTTCTTAAAAAATGCCGGATTAAAATTTTAAAAATATAAGGAGAGATTTTATGTCTATAAATACTATTGAAAATGCAACTCGTTATTCAGAGGAGCTTGACCGTCTTTTTGCACAGCGCAGTGCAACCGGTTTTTTTGCAGATAATACAATTGCTGCAAAATTTGTTGGCGCAAAAACTGTTATAATCCCTGATATTGATTTTCAGGGCCTTGCGGATTATGACCGCGATACAGGCTTTTCCCGCGGTGCAATAACCGTAAGCAACACTTCTCACACAATGGCAATGGATCGCGCCCGTTCTTTGCAGATTGACCGTGAGGATATGGATGAAACAGGTATTGCCAATCTTGCAGGAAACATTCTCGGTGAATATGTACGCACAAAGGTTGTTCCCGAGTGTGACGCCTATGTTATTTCCAAGCTTGCAGGTTTGGCTGTTAGCCGTTCCAATACAGTAAGTGGTAATGTTTCTGAACCTTTTAAGGCACTTTGTGAGCTTATTCAGGCGGTACAGGATACCGTTGGCTATGATGAAGAACTTGTTGCCTTTGTTGACAGCGGAATATATGCAAAGCTTCAAAATTCCTCTGAAATTACCAAGATGCTTACTGTTGGTGATTTTAAGCAGGGTGAGGTTGATTTGCAGGTAAAATATCTTAACGGAGTTGCTATAATCCCTGTGGTTTCTTCAAGAATGAAGACAGCTTATACCTTTAACAATACTGCATCAGGCGGCTTTACTCCTGCTGAAAATGCTCGTCAGGTATATATGCTTGTTTGTCCTAAACGTGGCGCTCATCTTGTTAAAAAGACCGAGCAGATGCGTATTTTCACTCCTGAACAGAATCTTGATGCTGATGCTTACAAGTTTGACTATCGTATTTACTACGATGTATTTGTGAACAAGAGCGGTCTTGATGCTGTTTGGACTTGGATTTCACCAAAGATTACCATAACATCACAGCCGTGCGATATAACCGAGACATACGGTGTAGTAACATCAGATATTGAAGCCTATGCTGAATGTGAAGCAGGCGAGTTGACCTATCAGTGGTACAAGTGTGAGAATCGTGAAGGACAGGGTGCTGTAAAGATTGCCGGAGCAACATCAGAAATCTATTCTATTCCTGAAAAAATAGAAATGGGCGAACATTTCTATTTTGCCCAGATAAAGCTTGACGGTATTGTTGCGGCAACCACCTCGGTTTGCAAGGTTACTATATCCTAATTTATTTTGTGTACTTCGGGGCGAACCCCGAAGTACACTGTTAGAATTTAAAAGGAGGAATTGCTATGAGCTTACAAACGGCTCAAATATTTAAAGAATACCGTAGCGGTGTGGCGTTTAAGCAATCGTTGGGGGAAAAGGGAATGTATAACCAGAACCGTATCAACGAACGCTTTTACAGCGGAGAACAGTGGAGCGGTGCAAAATGCGGAAACGACCGTCCGCTTGTGCGTCATAATATAATTAAGCGTATAGGTGAATATAAAATGGCACAGGTGTTGCTTTCTCCTTTTACGGTAAGCTTCAGTGCAGACGGAGTCCCAAACACGGTAGGTCTTCGCTCTTATTTAAAGAATACCAAAAAAGATATTTCTTCTAACCCTGCATTCTTATTTTCGGGTGAGCGGGATGACAGAGAAATAAACCTTGTAATGTCGGCGTTATCGGATTATCAGAGAGTAACTGCTGAAAGGGTTGGTTTTACTGCTATTTGCGAAAAGGCACTTAAAAATTCCTATATAAGCGGAAGCGGTGTTGTGTATACCTATTGGGATGATAGTGTTAAAACCGGACTTTATGCC
>JAZSKL010000242.1:0-9140 GCA_045534855.1 Acutalibacteraceae bacterium | reverse complement strand
GTTTTACCAACACCGTTAACTCCTATCACCAATATTACCGAAGGCTTGGTTTCAAGTGTTAATCCCTTATCTTCACCAAGCATTTCAATAACTATATCACGCATCAAAAAACGGATTTGATTAGGATCGGTAACACCTGTTTCCTTAACCTTTTTTCTCATACGGTCACAAATCTCAACGGCAGTATTTACTCCCATATCCGACATAACCAACATTTCTTCAAGTTCTTCAAACAGTTCTTCGTCTATTTTTGTAAAACGGTTCAAAACCGAATTTACACCGCTCGAAATTGAATTTTTGGTTTTTTTAAGACCCTCTTTAATTTTGCTGAAAAAACCCATAATTTGCTCCTTTTGGTATTATGTTAACCGTTTTGTTCCTGTAAAAGTTTCTTTTCAAGCTGTGCTACATCAAGTTCAAGAAGCTTTGTAACGCCCTTTTCCTGCATTGTAACACCGTAAAGCATATCAGCAGCTTCCATCGTACCTCTACGGTGCGTAACACATATAAACTGCGTTGGAAGCTTGGATTGACGCATATAATCTGCAAATCTATCAACATTTATATCGTCAAGCGCTGTATCAACCTCATCAAGGAAACAGAACGGAGGTGCGTTAACCTGCATAATTGCAAAGTAAATTGAAAGCGCAACAAGTGCCTTTTCACCGCCTGAAAGTCCCTCAAGGCTTGGAACGTTTTTACCCGGCAATTTTGCCTCAATATCGATTCCGCTTTCGAGAACATTTTCAGGATCACTCAAAGACAAGCGCGCGTTACCGCCGCCGAAAAGATCGCGGAATGTTGCAGAGAAGTTTTCATTTATCTTAACAAAAGCAACGTTAAAAAGCTCCTGCATTTGCGCGGTAAGCTGATTGATAAGCTTATAAAGCTCGGAACGCGACTTTTCAACATCGCTAATCTGCTCTGTCATAAAGTTATAGCGTTCGCTTACCTCTTTATACTCCTCAATAGCCGAAACATTAACGTGACCGAGTCCCCTGATTTTAGACTTGATTTCTGCAAGGTTACGTTTAGCCTCAATCGGTTTTTCGATTTCGCAGGCAACCTCTTCGGCTTCGCTTCGTGTAAGCTGGTATTCATCATAAAGCTGACGGATTACATCCTCATACTCTTTAACCATAACATCCTTACGCTCGAGAAGTCTCGCAAGCTCGCCGCCAATTCGTTCACGCTCGTTTGTGCGCTCTTTTTCGCCCGCACGAAGCTCCACACCTGCTTTTTCGGTTTCGTTACGTTTCAAAATAAATTCTTCAATAAGTTTATTGGAATTTTCGATTTTTTCCTTTAACTCATCGATTTCTTCATTAGCGGCAGTAATATCCTTTTGCAGTTGTTCGTTTTGATAAACAAATGCCGCAATCTCCTGTTTAATCAACAAAACACGCTGGGCGCGAGTGCCGATTGAAGCTTCAAGCAATTCAGCATTTGTTCTTAAAGACTGAACATCCTTTTTATCTTCAATTATCTGCAGTTTTATATTAGTAATATTTTCTGCAATTTTTTCGCGTTCACCCGTAATATTATCTCTACCGCTTGTATGAGAATCAATCTCGGTTTGCAGTTGCGTTTTCTTTACATCAAGCTCTGCAATTTTTTGAGCCGCTTTTTCGGAAATTGCTTTAAGCTCTGCAATTTTAACCCCCGAATTATCGCGCTCCAAAATCAAATCCTTTAATGTTTTTTCTACACTCTTACGCAGATCATCCAATCTTTTAAGCTCTGATAAAGTACGTATTTTATCCTCATTTGCAGTTGTAAGATCAGCTTTAACTGCTGTAATATCGGCGGTAACGGCAGAAAGACTTTCCAAAGCCTGCCTTTTCTGCTCTTGCAAATCTTTTTCCTTTGCCTCTAATTTTTCAATATCATCGGCAATGCGCTTTATATCTGCGCCTCTGCTCAAAAGACCTGCCTGCTTTACAAGCGAACCGCCTGTAAGTGAGCCACCCGGATTTATAACCTGTCCGTCAAGCGATACAACCTTTACGCGGTAATTATATTTTTTTGCAAGAGTTACAGCGCTGTCAACATCCTCTGTAACAACTGCTCCGCCAAGCAAATAACGCAGAATTTCTCGGTATTTTTCATCGGTAGAAACCAAATCACTTGCTATACCGACATAACCGTAAACACTTTCAAAGCCGTTTTCTTTAAATTCTCTTGCAGTAATAGAAGAAATAGGCAAAAATGTTGCTCTGCCGGCATTGTTTGACTTCAAATAACCAATTGCGCGTTTTGCATCAGCTTCACTATCTACAACAATATTTTGTATTGCATTTCCGAGAGCTGTTTCAATAGCAACAGTATACTTTTTATCTACATTGATAAGTTTAGCTACAGTACCGTGAACACCGCGAAGTATACCCTTTTCAGAGTCAGACATAACGCGCTTGACGGCATGAGAAAAGCCTTCCATACTGTTTTCAAGCTCGGTAAGAATCTGAACACGGCGTTTTTTAGCCTCAATATCAAGATGAATTTCATCGCATTTTGCCTGCAATTCATCTGCAGTTTCCTTACGGCGTTTAAGCCTTAACTCATAACCGTTTATCGCATTTTGATACTCTGTTATATTTTCTTCCAAAGAATTGAGAAGCTTTTGCGTATCAGTAAAATCATCACTCAAACTTTCAAACTGTGTTTGATTTTGCTCAATAAGGCTGTTTACCGCACTTCCACGCATATTTATCTCATCAATTGAGGTGTTTGCGGTCATCATTTCAACGCGGCAATCCGCACTTTCGGCGGTAAGCGCATTTAAGGTTCTAACTTGCTCCTCAATCTTTCTCGATATATTTTCACTATCGGTAAGAAGTCCTGAAAGCTGTTCTTCCAAAAGAAGTAATTTTTCTTCAAGCTCTTTCAAAGAAGTCTCTTTTTGAGCCGCGGTCAATGTCATTTCTTCGATTTGGGCACGCGCTTCCATATCACTTGTTGAAAGGGTTGCAGATTCGGCTTCAAGACGTTCGATTGATTCGTTATTATGGCGGATATCGTTTTCGATAACGCTGATGTTACCGCCAACCTTAACTATCTCCTCGTTAACCAAAGAAATTGCTGCACGTTCTTTTTCGATATCACCTGTAAGACGCGCAAATTCAGAAGAATTTTGCTCTGCCATTATATCGAACTGACTTAAAGCCTTTTCAATTTCTCTATACTGAAGCTGTGCCGCGGAAATCTTACTTTCCTGATTACGTAATGCATCCATCGAGTTATTGAGCATATAAACCCAAAGTCCGATTTCAAGCTTCTTCTTTTCCTCGGCAAGCTGTAAAAAGCGTTCCGCCTTACGGCTTTGCTCTGCCAAAGGTCCAACGCGCGATTCAAGCTCGTCCATAATATCTTTAAGTCTTAAAAGATTTTCCTCGGCAGCCTTTAACTTGCGTTCGGCATCCTCTTTACGGTAACGATATTTTGAAATGCCTGCCGCTTCTTCAAAAATATCACGGCGTTCATCCGAACGTGAGCGTATAATATTATCAATTCTACCCTGACCTATCATTGAATAACCGTCACGTCCGAGACCTGTATCCATAAACAATTCGTGTACATCTTTAAGTCTTACTGCAATATTGTTTATAAGATACTCACTTTCATGTGAACGGTAATAACGGCGGGTAATAGATACAGAATCATTATCAAAATTAAGCGAACGGTCAGAATTATCTATATTGAGAGTAACCTCGCAAAAGCCGTGGGGACGGCGTGTTTCGGTACCACTGAATATAACATCTTCCATTGATTGACCGCGAAGGCTTTTGGTTGACTGTTCTCCCAAAACCCAACGAACAGCATCAGAAATATTACTTTTTCCGCTTCCGTTAGGGCCAACAACAGCAGTAATGCCACGCCCGAATTTAAGCGTGGTTTTATCAGCGAAGGATTTAAAACCCTGTACCTGAATCGAGCTTAACAGCATATTTATACCAACCTTTCTGCCTTAATTTCGTATTCTTCTAAATTATCATCACACTTAACAAAACAGTTATATCCGTTTTGAGCAAGTATATTAAGATTTTTCTTTTTTTGTCCTGTCATTTTAGAAACAGCTCGCGAATTAACATAAAGATTATAATTACCTTTTTCAATTAAAAGACCAAGAGCATTTTTAAGATAAATTTCAGAAATACATAATTCGCTGAATGCAGGATGCCAAGGACCCGCAACATACGAGTCTTGTTCTATAGAATGAAGACCGAGTCTGATTACGGGTATATTTGCCTTATCAAACATCATAAGAAGCTTTGAACAAAGAGAAACAGCATTTTCGAGCGTTTGCGGGCTGTAAATATGATCAGCGTAAAGTGCGGCAAGATATGTGTTTTTTAAAACTATCGTTGGATATATCCGCACAGTATCAGGCTTTAAGTTAATTATTTTTTCAGCGGTTTTTAAAGCCTTTTCATCATTATCTCCGTAAAGACCTGTCATCATCTGAAGACCTACCGAAAAGCCGTATTCCTTAATTAAAGCAGTTGCCTTTTCTACATCCTTTACCAAATGACCTCGGTTATTCATTTTAAGAACAGTACTATCAAGGCTTTGAGCGCCAAGCTCAATAGCTGTTACGTGATGTTCTTTTAAAATACCGAGAATTTCATCATCGATAGCATCCGGACGTGTTGAAATACGTATTCCGCAAACAGTACCGTCCTCAACGTGGCGTGCAGCCGCTTTTAAAAGACAAAGCATATAATTGCGGTTAATCGCCGTAAAGCTACCGCCGAAAAACGCAATTTCGGTATTTTGGGGATCAAACGATGATGAATTTTTAGCAATATTTACCGCTTCATCCACATCCTGCGGTGCGGGAGCATTATGAATACCTGTAATAGAGCGCTGATCACAAAAGCTACATCGGTTAGGACAACCGATATGCGGTACAAAAACAGAAATATTCGCGTGCTTACGGCTCATATCGATTCGCCCATAAGCTCAAGCGCCTGCTTTGCCGCCATTTGCTCTGCCTTTTTCTTATTTTTTCCTTTACCGCAGCCAATTACATTTGAATTCAAATGCACTTCAACTGTAAAAACTTTGTCATGGTCAGGCCCTTGTTCATCGGTTAAAATATAAGTTACCGATTCCTCAGGGTTGCGCTGAATAATCTCCTGCAATGCAGTTTTATAATCCTTAAACGGATCATCATGGCATTCAAGTTCGCGCAAAACAAAATTCATAACGTGCTTTTTAGCAGGCTCCATACCGCCATCGAGATATATTGCCGCAAGTACAGCCTCAAAAGCATCGGCGAGAATTGAATCTCTCTCTCTTCCGCCACCCTTATCTTCACCCTTACCCAATTTAAGATAAGAACCAATTTCGAGTTCTCTTGAAAAAGCACAAAGTGACTTTTCGCATACAAGCGATGCTCTCATCTTTGTAAGCTCTCCCTCTGGAATATTCGGGTACCTTTTATACAGTTTCTCTGAAACTATAATTGACAAAACCGAGTCACCCAAGAACTCAATACGCTCATTAGAGCTGTTTCCCGTACGGATTTCATTTGCATATGATGAATGCGTTAAAGCGTTGTGGAGTAAAGATATATTTTTAAATTTATAATTCAGTTTTTCTTCTAAATTTTTCATTGCTCCTCACCTGTTTCGGCAAGTTTTTCACTAATAATACCAACAACATCGCGCTTTGCAAAATTAACGGCCTGACGTATAGCATTTTTAATTGCCAAGGCATCCGAGCTTCCATGAGCCTTAATAACAGGCTTTTTAACACCTAAAAGCGGTGCACCGCCTATTGCAGAGCTATTGAAGGTGGATTTTAAACCATATAGATCTTTTTTAAGGATAAGAGCCGCAATTTTGTTAAGAAAACCTTTCATCATTGTATTTTTAACAAGCTTAAACATCGTGGAAATTGTACCTTCCATAAGCTTTAATGCAATGTTTCCTGTAAATCCGTCTGTAATAACAGCATCACAAATTCCCTTAGGCATTTCGCGCGACTCAATATTACCAACAAAATTCAAAGGAGCTTTTTCTAACAGTTTATAGGCTTCCTGATGGAGAGTATCTCCCTTTGAATCCTCTGTACCGATATTAAGCAATCCGATTTTAGGATTTTTAACACCCTCAACATTTTCAACATAAACACTTGCCATTACACCGAATTGAGCAAGCATTTCAGGTCTGCATTCGGCATTTGCACCCATATCCATGAGTAAATAAGGATTTCCTGTAGGAGACGGTATCATCGAACCGAGTGCCGGACGCTTTACTCCTTTAATACGTTTAACAATAAGAGTACCGCCGACAACAATCGCACCTGTAGAACCGGCAGAAACAAAGGCATCCGCTCTATCTTCGCTCAATTCCTTAAAGGCAATTCCCATTGAAGATTCTTTATGAGTTTTTAAAATAGTTGTAGGATCATCATCCATTGAAATAACATCATCGGTATGTACAATCTTCAAGTCACCCGAAAAAACAAGATTGTTTTCCTTAATAACATTATTTATTTCTTCTTCGTTACCTGTAAGCGTAATATCTACACCAAACTCTTTAGAGGCATCACAAGCACCTTTTACAATCTCAAGCGGTGCATTATCTCCGCCAAAAGCATCAATTACAATCCTCATTATTTTATTCTCCTATATTTTCATTAAACCAATCAAGTGAACGCTGACTCAAAGCCATATATCGTTCTCTTTTATCTCTTATATGCGGTTCAATAGACGGTAAAATACCGAAATTTGCGCCCATAGGCTGGAAATTAGTAACCGTTTCATCGGTAATATAATTTAACAATGCGCCAATCATTGAAAACTTTGGTAAAACAAGCATTTCTTCACCCAAAAGCTTTTTAGCGGCATTGATACCTGCCACTATTCCGCTTGCCGCAGATTCCATATATCCCTCTACTCCCGAAAGCTGACCCGCAAAGAATATATTTGAATTATCCTTCAAAGAAAGCTCTTTTGAGAGAAGTTTAGGTGAATTGATAAAGGTATTACGGTGCATAACCCCGTAACGCACAAATTCAGCATTTTCAAGACCCGGTATCATAGAGAAAACACGTTTTTGTTCACCGAATTTCAAGTTAGTCTGAAAACCTACTAAATTAAACATAGTAGCATCTGCATTTTCTCTTCTTAATTGCACAGCCGCCCAAGGACGGTGGCCTGTTCTCGGGTCACGCAGACCTACAGGCTTCATAGGACCGAATCTTATGGAATCCTCTCCTCTGCGCGCAAGAATTTCTATCGGCATACAGCCTTCATATACGTTAGGCGGACGGTCAAAATTATGAATAGGAGCCGACTCGGCAGAAATCAAAGCTTCATAAAAGTCCGAATACTCCTGTTTGTTCATAGGACAATTTATATAATCGCCTTCACCCTCACCCTTATCGTATCTTGAAGCGTAGAATGCTTTTTCAAAATCAATACTGTCGGCAGTAACAATAGGCGCAGCTGCATCAAAAAAGCTGAGATTTCCATCCTCACAAAGGCTTGCAATATTCTCCGCCAAAGCCGAATCGGTTAAAGGGCCTGTTGCTATAACTGTTATTTGGTTTTCGGGTATTTTTTCAACAACATCACTTATTACTGTTATATTCGGATGCGAATTAACAGCTTCAGTTACCGCTTTTGAAAAAATATCACGGTCAACAGCAAGCGCGCCACCTGCCGCAACGCTCGCTTTACTTGCCGCCGTTAGGCAAACCGAGCCAAGTCTTCTCATCTCTTCCTTTAAAAGACCAGCAGCAGAATCCACACGCGCAGCCTTGAGCGAATTAGAGCAAACAAGCTCGGCAAAATTTGCGCTTTTATGCGCTGCCGACATTTTATTCGGCTTCATATCAATCAGGGTCACCGGTATATTACGATTTGCAATCTGCATTGCAGCTTCACAACCCGCAAGACCGGCACCTATAACCAAAATATTATTCATAAGTTTATTATTTAGTAGTTTTTTTAGTAGATTTTTTTGTTGTTTTAGTTGAACGTGTAGTCTTTTTGGTTTGTGCCTCTTCGCGACCTCTTACACGGGACGGACACTCATAGTTGTTGCAGTATTTTCTTCCTCTTCCGGCGTTTATCATATAACCACCGCATTCGGGACAAATCTCACCTGTAGGCAAGCCCGAAGCTGTAAAATCACAAGTCGGGAAGTTCGCACAGCCGTAGAAGGATTTTCCGCCCTGCTTTGCATGGCGTTTTACAAGCTTACCACCGCATTTGGGGCAAGGCTCTTTAATCTCATCTTCAGGCAACGGTTTTGTATTTTTACATTCAGGATAACCCGGACACGCAAGGAATTTACCAAAACGTCCGCTTTTTAAAATCATTTTACGACCGCATTTTTCGCATATTTCCTCTGTTTCTACAACAGGAATCGAAACACGTTTACCGTCAAGAGAAACCTCGGCTTCAGAATAAAGCTTTTCAAAATCAGAATAGAAATCTGATAATGTTTCGGTCCATACACGTTCACCTGCGCCAATCTGGTCAAGTTGTTTTTCAAGACCAGCAGTAAACTTAACATCAAAAATACGCTTAAAATATTCAACCATAAGGTCAACCACAATAACACCAAGCTGTGTTGGCTTCAATGATTTTTTCTCACGCTGAATATAATCACGGCTCAAAATATTTGAAATAATCGGTGCATAGGTAGACGGACGTCCGATACCGTTTTCATCAAGAGCTTTAATCAAAGTAGGCTCTGTAAAACGCGCAGGCGGTTGAGTGAAATGCTGATTAGGTGTAAGTTCTTTAAGTTTAAGAACATCGCCCTCGTTCATATCGGGCAAAATACCGCCCTCATTATCATCGTCATCCTTACCCTCTTCGTAAAGAACGGTATAACCGTCAAAACGAACCGAATGACCGCTTGCTTTGAATATATAGTTGCCTGCAGAAATATCAACCGCAACCGTATCCTGAACACAAGCCGCCATCAAAGATGCAATAAAGCGTTCCCAAATAAGTCTGTATAGTTTGAATTGATCAGGAGTTAAAGAGTCCTTAACACTATCGGGAGCAAGTCCGATATTTGTGGGTCTTATGGCTTCATGAGCATCCTGTGCGCTGCTTTTTGTTTTAAAATAACGGGGTTTAGGCGGTAAATAATTTTTACCGTAACGAGAAGTAATAT
>JAZSKL010000316.1:0-2178 GCA_045534855.1 Acutalibacteraceae bacterium | reverse complement strand
ATCTGATGGGTGCGTCCCGTAAGAAGCTCAACCTCTAAAAGCGAAAGGTTTTTATTTGTTGCCAAAACACGGTAGCGAGTTCGTATTGTGCGGTTTTCATCGGTCTTCTCTTTGCTTAAATATACCTTATTTTTGCTTTCGTTTTTTTCAAGATATCCCGTAAGCGTAGCACTTTTTTGTTTTGGAATGCCGTGAACAATTGTAAGATATCGCTTATCAAGCTCGCGGTCTTTTATTTTTTCGCAGATTATTCTTAAAGACTCGGCGTTTTTGGCGGCAATTACAATTCCGCCTGTGTTACGGTCAATACGGTTTGCAAGTGCCGGTTTAAAACTGTTTTCTTTTTCGGGGTCATATTCACCCTTGTTGTAAAGATAACGCTGTATTCTGCCTATAAGTGTATCATTGTACTCGTTTTCATCGGGATGAACAAGTACACCCTGCGGCTTATCGGCAAGCAGAATATTTTCGTCTTCATAAACGATGGTGAGCTTGTCGGATGCGTTTAAAAAGTCATATTGAGGAGCTTTTTTTTCAAAAAATTCATCTTTAAGCCATATTTCAACGCAGTCACCAACCTGAAGCCGCGTTGAGATTTCGCATCTTTTGCCGTTTACCTTAATATTTTTTGTGCGTATAGATTTATAAAGTAATGATTTGGGAAGAGTCGGGCATACCTTTGAAACAAATTTGTCAAGTCGCTGTGCGGAATCGTTTGCGGTAATTGTAAATCGCTTCATATAAAAACCTCATCTTGAAAAAGAATGAAAAATCTGTATAATTAAATTATAATGTATTATTTGGGTGGGTGTAATAATTGGCTGAAATACCAAGCAATAATAAAAATAAAATTGATGAAAATGAGAAAAATATTCATAAGGACCATCGTAAGCGTGTAAAAGAGGAGTTTCTTGCAAGGGGCTTTGATGATTCAACACCTGATCATAAAATTCTTGAAATGCTTTTATTTTTCTGTATTCCAAGAATAGATACAAATCCAATAGCACATTCAATGATTAACAAATTCGGAAGCTTGGCAGGGGTTCTTGATGCACCCGTTGAAGAGCTTCTTGAATTTAAGGGTATATCAGAAAGCAATGTTGCACTTTTAAAACTTATCGTACCGGTTTTTAAGGCTTATAGAAAATCACTGCGCGGTAAATCATTCGGATTTAAAAATCACGATGAAATAGGAGATTTCCTTTTAAATAATTATATAGGTATTACCGAAGAAAGACTTGGAATACTCTGCCTTAGCGGTACATTCAAGTACCTCGGATTTGAATATATTTCAACGGGTGATATTACATCGGTAGGTGTTTCAACAAGGAGTATAATTCAGTATGCACTTAAAAACAATGCAGTATGTGTTGTTATGGTGCATAACCACCCAAAAGGTATAGCTTTACCGTCTTTGGAGGACGAGCGGGTTACTCAAAATGTAGCTGAAGCACTTTCAAATATAGGCGTTCATCTTTTAGATCATATAATTATTTCAAATGATGATTATGTTTCAATGGCGTTAAGTCACCAGTATGAACATATATTTAAATCATTGTAAATAAAGTATAATAATTACCGGATTTTTTGTCAAGCAAAACTATGTTTGACAATAAGCCGTTAATTTGATATTATTATGTAAGAATTTAATTAAATACAGAAAGAGGGCTTTCATGAAAAACTTTGTTATAATGACTGATAGTAATTGCGGTATGTCTCCCCAAGAGGCAACGGAAAACGGCGTAGAGCTAGTTTTAATGCCTTTTTTGGTTGATGATAATGAGTTTTTTGAGTTTGGAGAGCTTTCTTACGAAGGTTTTTTCGAAAAAATGGCAAACGGTGCTGATGTTAAAACCTCACAGCCATCTCCTGCTGATGTTACAAGCGCTTGGGAAAAGGCTCTTGAATATGCCGAAAAGATTGTATATATACCAATGTCATCATCTTTAAGCAGTTCTTGCGATACCGCTTGTGTTTTAGCAGAGGATTATGACGGCAGAGTGCTTGTTGTAGATAATAAGCGTATATCTATCAATTTGCGTAATGCTGTTGAGGATGCAATAAAATGCAGAGAAGAGGGTCTTGATGCCGAAAGTACGGTTGAGTACCTTAATTCTACTGCTGATGAAACTGATATTTATGTTGCTGTAAATACTCTTGAATACCTTAAAAAGAGTG